>DATCBN010000001.1 GCA_036511855.1 Candidatus Eremiobacteraceae bacterium
CCTAAGACAAGTGCTGAAATTCGATACATGGGTCTCCTCCGTATCCGATAAAAGTGCTTCGGCCCAACACGTTCCCACTTTTGCTGGGAAACGGCCGTGAAGGGCGAACTGAGCGCCCAAGCAGCATAGCGCTCCATAGCATGGCGCTGGGGCGTCATCCTGAGCGCTGAGTGTGTCATCCTGAGCGCTGAGTGTGTCATCCTGAGCGCTGAGTGTGTCATCCTGAGCGAAGCGTTTCGCCCCTGGCGAAACGCGAAGTCGAAGGACCCCGAGCAGCGCGCGAAGCGCGCATGTCGAGGGGACTAACAAGAACGGAGAAAACTTTGGAATCGAAGGTTACAATCGGTCTGATCCAAGCGCACCACGATACCGACGGAGCGCAGCCGGTCGACGTGCATAAAAAAGAAGCGACGGATAAACACGTCAAGCTGATTCGCGAGGCCAAGAAAAAGGGCGCGCAGATCGTGTGCCTGCAAGAGCTGTTTTACGGACCGTACTTCTGCACCGAGCAAACGCCGAAGTGGTATGAAGCAGTCGAACAGATCCCCGATGGACCGACGACCAAACTCATGCAAGATCTCGCCAAAGAGCTTGGCATCGTTCTCGTAGTGCCGATGTACGAGGAAGACTTCACGGGCGTCTACTACAACACGGCGGCAGTTATCGACGCAGATGGAAAATATCTCGGCAAATATCGCAAACACCACATTCCACAGGTGCAAGCCGGGCCGCAGGGCTGCGGTTTTTGGGAAAAATATTATTTCCGCCCGGGAAATCTCGGCTACCCCGTGTTCGACACCGCCTTCGCAAAAGTCGGCGTCTACATCTGTTACGATCGCCACTTTCCCGAAGGCGCGCGCATGCTCGGCCTGCACGGCGCCGAAATCATATTTAATCCGTCGGCGACCGTCGCCGGCCTTTCCGAATACCTTTGGAAACTCGAGCAGCCGGCGCACGCCGTTGCCAATGGTTACTACGTCGGCGCGATCAATCGCGTGGGCGTCGAGACGCCTTGGAACAGGGGCGAATTCTACGGCCAATCGTATCTGGTAGACCCACGCGGCAATTTCGTCGCCGTCGGCAGCCGCGATAAAGACGAAGTCGTCATCGGCGTGATGGATCGCAATCTCATAACCGAGGTGCGCAACACCTGGCAGTTCTATCGCGATCGCCGCCCTGAAACGTACGACGATCTCGTCCAGATCTAACGTGAAAGCGACCGCAACCCAGATTCGTGCGGGCGACGTCGTCGTCCTCACCGACGCTGCGCACCAAGAGGCCGAACAGAACCACTCCATGTGGAACGAGGATCTTCGGCCGTGCACGCTCGCCGAACACTCGTGGCCGGGATCGAAGTTCGCCTCGCTGTGGATCGGCATGTGCCTGTGCATTCCGACCTACACGCTAGCCGGCAGCATGATTTCTATCGGTATGAATTGGTGGGAAGCCGTCCTGGCGATATTCCTGGGGAGCATCGTCGTGCTGAGCGCGATTCTCTTCGTGGCGCACGCCGGCACGAAGTACGGCATACCGTATCCGGTCTTTGCGCGCCTATGGTTTGGAACGCGCGGCGCGCACATTCCGGCGTTGGCGCGGGCACTCATCGCCGCGGGCTGGTTTGGAATAAACTCCTGGTTCGGCGGTCAGGCGCTCGATGCGATCCTTACCACGGTACTGCCCGCATGGCGCGGCTTGAGCGCGCATTGGGGTGATTACCAGCAGCACACCTGGCTCGCGTTCGCGCTTTTCTGGCTGCTCAACGTCGCCATCGCGATGCGCGGCGCGCAAGCGATCGGTCGACTCGCGCAAATTGCCGCACCCACTGTCGGCATTGCCGCAATCGCGTTGCTCGTGTGGGCGGCTCACGCTGCCGGCGGTTTCGGCCCGATGCTGGCGGCGCCGGCAAAAATTCACGGCGGCCAATTCTGGATCGCGTTCTTGCCTTCGGTCGTCGGCGTCATCGGCTTCTGGGCGACGCTCGCGCTCAACATTCCCGACTACACGCGCTATGCCCGCACGCAGCGCGGACAAATGCTCGGGCAGATACTCTCGATGCCGCTTGCCATGGCGCTCTTCTCGTTCCTGGGCATCGCCGTGACATCGGCCACGCTCAAAATTTTCGGAACGGCTGTTTGGAATCCGGTCGACTTGATCGAGAAATTTCCAATCGCGGTCATCGTCGTCGCCGGCATTATCGTGATTCTCTCTTCGGTGACGATCAACGTCGGCGCGAACGTCATGGCTCCCGCGCGCGCGTTTGAAAATCTGTGGCCGCGCTACATCAATTTCGCAATCG
>DATCBN010000002.1 GCA_036511855.1 Candidatus Eremiobacteraceae bacterium
AACTCATGGCGGCGCGCTACGGCTCCGCCGACGCGTCAGGCGCACTTTCTGAATACAGCAGATTCGCCGAACGGCTTCGCGCTGATATGCATGTCGATCCGATGCCGGAAACCGTCGCGGTGCGCGACGCGATCCTTCGCAACGCAACGCTTCCCGGCACGCTCGATGCGCCGAGTCCTGCGACGTCGAATCGCAAGCACGACGTCGCCGGGCTGCCCTTTGTGGGGCGTACGAGCCAACTCGAACATCTGCGCATGGTCTGGAGCCGTGCGGCGCGCGGCTACGGTTCGGTTGTATTCGTGGGTGGTGAGGCGGGCATCGGCAAGAGCCGTCTGTTGTCTGAATTCGCGA
Source organism: Candidatus Eremiobacteraceae bacterium (assembly GCA_036511855.1). Classification (NCBI taxonomy): domain Bacteria; kingdom Bacillati; phylum Vulcanimicrobiota; class Vulcanimicrobiia; order Candidatus Eremiobacterales; family Candidatus Eremiobacteraceae; species Candidatus Eremiobacteraceae bacterium. The sequence goes on from DATCBN010000002.1 coordinate 352, forward strand.
TCACCGTCGATTCCGAAGGCGGGCGAGTCGCGGTGGGATCGACGACGTATCCCGAGGACGCCCCGTACCAAACCGTCGTCGATGCCTTGCGCTCAGCGCTGCCGTCACTCTTAGCACATCCGCCGGACCGGCTCGCGATGGCAGTCCTGGCGCAAGTCTTACCCGAGCTTCGCGCGCGATTCCCTGACCTGGAAGCTCCCCCCACACTTCCGGTCGAACGCGAAGCAACGCGCTTACTAGATGTGCTCGCACGCTACGCGGTGGAGCTCGCACGCGCGAGACCCGCTCTCATCGGATTGGAAGATCTTCATTGGGCTGGAAATGCGACGATTGAAGCGCTGGCAGCGATCGCCCGGCGAGCCGCGCAGTCGCCCCTACTGGTCATCGCAACGTTTCGAGAAGAGGACGCGACGCGGGGGCTCCCGCTGCGGTCTCTGATCCGGGAACTCACAAGCCAGCGTTTAGCGACCATCCTCATGCTCGGTAGATTGGGGCGAGACGACGTCCACGTCTTGCTCGACACGATGCAGTCTGCGTTCCCACCATCTGAAGAGGTCACCGAAAGTCTTTATAGCGCCAGCGAAGGCAACCCGTTTTTTTTGAACGAGGCCATAGCCGAACTTGCGGAGCGAGCCGCCGGAGAACGGAGAGAATCGAGATCGGGTCCACCGTCGAGCGCGGCGATCGTAGCGGCGCGCATCGCGCGGCTATCTGAAGGTGCCCGCGCGGTAGCCGAAATCGCGGCCGTGGCGGGGCAAGCGTTCAACATCGAGGTGGTGCGTGAGGTCGGTGGACTCGACGCGTCGCAAGTGCGCGACGGCATCAACGAGTTGCTCGACCGCGGCATCGTGCGCGATGCCGGTTCGCGCAGCCGCTTCGACTACGCGTTCGCTCACCATCTGATCGCCGAGGCGATATACCGGCAGATCGACGCGAAGGCTCTGACGCGCCGCCATGCGCGGGCGGCCTACGTTCTCGAGCAGCTCGTCGGCGATCGCGGCGACGAGATCGCGCGCGACCTCGCTTTTCATTACGAACTCGGCGGGCTTCCGGAGCGCGCGACCACCTGGTATGCGGTTGCGGCGCGAAACGCCGCAAAGCTCTTCGCCAATGAGGAAGCGCTTGCGTGCGCGGCAAAGGCGATCGAGGGCACGAGCGACCCCGGGCGGCTCATTCCCCTCGTACAGCTAAGCGAGGATCTGCGCGGCCGGCGCGGCGACCGCGATGGCCAGCGACAGGACATCGAGTTGCTCGAGCGCCTAGCCGGCACATCGTCCGACGACGAGAACGCGAACACCGCGTTGCGTTTGGATATCGTGCGAAGGCGCATCCTACTCGCGCGCAGCCTTGGGGCGTCGGACGACGAGGCCGCGTTGATCGCGACACTGCGGACCCTTGCGCGCAAATCCGGCAGCGATGCCGCTCGCGCCGATGCCGCCCTGCAGCAGGCCACACACTTGCTTCTGCGCAGCCGGTCGCGGGAGGGTTTGCCTCACGCCCGGCGTGCGCTCAAGTTATTCGAATCCCGCGGCGATACGTCGAAACAGATCGAGTGCCTGTGGTTATTGGTCGATGCCACGACCAACCTCGGAGAATTTGGCGCATCCCATCGTTATCTCGAACAATTGCGTGAGATCGCCACGCGATCCGGCGACCGTGCGGCTCAAGCGCGCGCGCTCGCGGTCGCCGCGACTGAAGCGTTGCTTCACCAGCGATATCGGGAATGTTACGACCTGACGTACGAGTCCCTTGGGATCAATCTCGATGTCGGCGACCGTGAAGCCGAAGCGGCTTCACGGTCGCGCATCGCCGTCTCGGCGGCGTGGCTCGGCCTCTTCGACGAGGCGCTGCGCGAATTCTCCGCGAGTCTCGACCTTTATGCGTCGATCGGGCATCGCCGGGGCCTGGCGACGACGCTGACGAACAAGACGCTTTTGGCGATGCGGCTTGGGCTCTTCGACGAGGCGCAAGACCTCATCGGCCGCTCGGCGGAACTATTGACCGTGGTGCGTGAGGCGCGCATCGGCGTCGCGAACACGGTGAACTTGAGCTTCATCAGACTGCATCTCGGGGATCCGACCGGAGCGAAGCAATTCGCGGCTCGGGCGCTCGCGGAGGCGCACGAGATCGACTTTCCGGTCTTCGAGGCGGCGGCGCTTGCGAATCTTGGAAATGCCGAACGCGTGCTCGGCGAATACGACGCTGCCATCAGACATATGGTGGCGGGAATTGCCATTCGGCGCCAGGTGCAGGAGCCAGGCGACTTTGCCGACGACCTGTCCGACCTTGCACTCGCATATGCCCAGGCCGGACGCACGGTCGACGCGCGGCGCACCGTCGATGAGCTGGCGTCGATTGCCGCGAAATCCTTAGACGGAGCTTTTTGGCCCCAATACATCTGGTGGACCATGTCGACGGTCTATCGGGAGGGCGGCGACCATGGGCTTGCGTTGGAAGCGGCCTCGCGCGCGGCCACCGCGCTCGGAGAATTCGCCGCCAAAATCGATCACACGGCGGCGCGAGAAGCCTTCCTGGCGATCGACGTCAACCGGGAGATTCTCGCGTCGGTTCGCACGTAGGGCGTACGGCGCTCTGGTACGCTTTGCCCGTGAGTGACGACAAAGGCCCGAGCGACCAAGTTTTCCTTGTCCGCATGTGGCCCGCCCAGCCCACTGCCACGCGGCACACTTGGCGCGGGTCGGTTCAACACGTCGCCACGGGACGAAAGCTTTACATCTCCGGGCTCGCCGACGTCATCGAGTTCATATCGGGCGAGCTTTCGGATCTGACTGCCGAGGCTCACAGCGAACCCTCCTAGACCGAATTCGAAGCCGATCAAGTCGCGATACGACGTAAAAGGTATTGCGAATCGGAGGCCAAACCGCGTCGTATGTTTAGACGATTATGGCCTTTGGCTGTGGCGGTGAGTGCCTGTTTTTTGTGCGGCGCAAACTATCCGCAGCCGAGCGAAGGCGACTTCACCGTCAGCAACTATACATTCACCGACGGCGAGAGCGCGCGCAGCGTGCACATCCATTATACGACGCTCGGCACGCCGGTGCGCGATGCGAACGGCGTGGTTCGGAACGCGGTTCTCATCATGCATGGCACCGGCGGATCCGCGGACCAATTTCTCAAGCCGATCTTTGCGGGCGAACTTTTCGGTCCGGGTCAGCCCTTGGACGTCAGCAAGTTCTATATCATCTTGCCGGACGACATCGGTCACGGAAAATCGAGTAAGCCGAGCGACGGGATGCATATGCGATTTCCGCACTACGGCTACCTGGATATGGTCGACTTGGAACACCGGCTCGTCGTCGACGGTTTGCACGTGAACCATCTGCGATTGGTTTTTGGAACGTCCATGGGCTGCATGCACGCCTGGCTATGGGCTGAGAAGTACGATACGTTCGCGGACGGCTACATGCCGATGGCTTGCCTGCCGCATCAGATCTCCGGCCGCAATCGGATGTGGCGGCGGATGGTGATGGATGCGATTCTCGACGATCCGGGGTTTGATCACGGCGAGTACACAGCCGAGCCGCGCGGCCTGACGGATGCGAATTACATATTGATGATGGTGGGCAGCAGCCCGCTGCGATACCAAGAAGCCGCTCCCACGTTGAAGCTCTCGGACACATACTTCGACAAATTAGTGAAGGCATACGCCGACGGGACGGACGCCAACGATACCGTGTATCAAGTCGCGTCATCGCAGGACTACGACCCAGAGCCGGATCTGGGCAAGATAAACGCGCCCGTGCTGGCCATCAACTCTGCCGACGATCAGCTCAACCCGCCGGAATTGGGCATTGCGGAGACGCTCATCAAGCTGGTGCCAAACGGGCGATTCGTACTGTTGCCGATCAGCGATCTGACGTACGGTCACGGCACGCACACGCACGCCGCAGCGTGGAAGAACTATTTGATCGATTTTCTCCGGCAGACTTCGATGCCGCGCTGACGCTTTACGACGCCTTCGCCTGATGCAGCCACACCTGATTCCCATCGGGGTCGCGTACGACGGAGATGGAACAGTTCGTCAGTTGGTGCGGCTCGGTCGCTTCGATGCCGCGTTTGGCGAGCAATTCGCAAAACGCCGGGAGGTCGGCGACTTCCAACGCTAGCGATTGCGCGGAGCCGGGCGTGCCGACTTGTTCGAAGTTCCCGATCCCGAAAGTGCTGCCAGCCACCTCGAATTCTATCCAAAACGGCGCGCCGAGTCCGGACTGGGTGAGGCCGAGTCCGTCGCGGTAAAACGCGACGGCGCGAGGAACGTCGGTGACGGGATACATCGTGAACGCGATGTTCTTGACGGTCATGACGGCTTGGATTCCTTTCGATCGGGAGCGGAGCCAACGCACGTTCCCGCGGCGCCGCCCAGCAGCCTGCCCACCGTCGCCGGGTTGTTTGACGATCTCGTCTCCTTCCACGACGAACAGACGAAAGCAACAGCAGGCTTACCGCTCGCGTGACGCAGGCGTGCTACTGACGACGTACGCGATTCGAAGGGTCGAGGTCACGATCGCGCGGCGCCGGTAGATCCTCGTCGCGCTGGGATTCTGAGATAGCTGCGTATATCGCATGATCGAGCGTATCGATCGCGCCTTCCGCGATCGACGGCGGATGGCTGCCGTTCATGATCTCAGCGACGGCTCTCGTTCTGGCAGACCGGATATGGGCGACGACCTCTTCCTCCGGCACGCCGGTGTCCCCGGCATCCTCGGCGCTTGCGGCCATCCAAGCCTGTTCCGCGACTGGAGATCGCGATTCCGCGCGATAAAGATGAGCGGAGACGATCTGAAAGACATGGCCCGAGTGTTCTCAAGGCGCCCCTCCCGAGTGACGCAACCAATATTTTTGCCGGAATCGCGATTTCCTTGGTCGCGCGCCGTGAAGCCGGGGTCAGCGAAAATGCCATTCCTTGAAATCGTCTGCGCGGCCGACCAGCACCTCCACTTCCGAATCCGGCGGAAGACTGGCGAACGCCATCGCTCTCGTCTGCCCTTCCACGATCACGTACGTCGCTCCGATCGCGGCTACGATCAATCGTGCGAGTACGACGCCGGACTTCAGCCGTTCCCGAACCGCGTTGACTTTTTCGACGCGGATCCCCAAGCCCACGACCCTGTTGGGATCATCGTCGAACGCGTGGGCGCCGTCGCGCACGAGACGGCCCTGCCCGGCCAATTGCGACCACGGGGGGTAGTTCGCGAACTTGAAATCGGCGATTTCCGCGATTTTGAAGCGGTAGAAGCTCCAATCGACCACAAGTGGAAAGCCCGCGAAAAGACTCGACCGCGTCGAATAGCCGCGATAGTTCAACATCGAGCTGCGGATCGAATTCTGATAGTCGTCCGACAGATCGGCGTTCGGAATCAGCTCTTCGTACGAAAAGCCTTCGGAGAACTTGTAGTTGTCGAGCCACTGGCTGGATGCGGATTCCGCTTTGATGAATTCGAGGACCATTTCATGTTCGTTGGATTGACGGACGTACTCAGGCATGTCGCTTCGGTTTTCCGTCGCCGGAGCGCGCGCCTTTTTGACCAACATTTCTGTAACGTATGGTCCAGTGCTGAAGTTTACTGCGAGATAGCCAGCGGACGATCTCCGATCCGTATCGGGCTACCCACGGAGCCGGTCAACACGTCGATGGGCACACAATCGTTGTCGTCTTGGTTCACGACGTATGCCGTCCTTCCGGTTGCATCGAACGCGATCGCGACCGGATTCAGCCCTACGGGAATCGTCCGCTTCAACAGATTCGTGGCGATATCTATGGCCGAAACAGTGCCGGCGCCGAAGTTCGCTACATACAGCAATGTGCCGTCGGGCGAAATCGCAAGGCCTCGCGGGCCGGTGCCGACCCTAATTTCGGTCAACGCCTTATTCGTCGCGAGATCGATTGCGCTGACCGAAGCCGAACCGTAGTTGCTCGCGTAGATCATTTTGCCATCGTGGGAAAGCACGATGCCGCGCGGCCGCATGCCGACCGGAATGGCGGCCAGCGCCGCTCGCCGGTGAAGGTCAACTGGGGTCACGTCGTCGGAGCCTGGATCGGCGACGTAGAGCAGAGTACCGTCGCTTGAAACCTTGAGCATTTCCGGATTGTGGCCGACGGCAATGGGCGGTCCGGTCTGCAGCGTCGCGGTGTCTATCGGCTGGACCGTGTCGTCTCCGTTGTTCGCAACCCAGACAGTGGCTCCATCGGGTGCGATGCCGACTCCCCACGGCGTCTTCCCGACGGCCACGGTCGCGACGATTTTTTGCAGACCCGTATCGATGACGCTGACGGTGTTCGTGCCTTGATCGGTGACGTAGATGCGCCTTCCATCAGGGCTCACCGCCAAATCGCGCGGTTCTTCTCCGGCGGCGATCGGCACGCCGGCGGTCTGCGTGCGCATGTCGAGCGCTTCGACATTGTTGTCGAAGAAATTAGCAATATATGAGAGACGCACGTCCTCCGGCCGGCGCGCGACGCGTACGACGGCGACAGCCCGAGGAATCTGTGCCCCGCCCTCGGTTTGTCCGGCGATCGCGATGGAATATAGCCCATTCGCCACGCGCGGCCCGATCGCCAACTGCACGTCCAATCCGCCACCTGCACCGGCTGCAGCAACGAGCTTGCCGTTGGAAGGCGTCATCACAAATCCGTCAGGAACGGTCGCCTGCCAAGAGATAGGCGACGTCACGGTCCCCGCATTTGAGACATCCACTCGCAATGCAGACGTTCCGCCGGCGGGAAGATCGAGCTCGCCGGCCGGCGTGATTGAAATCGCGGCCTCCGTAGAAGGCGGAAAATGGACCGGCGAAAGGGAGAAGGACGGCGGCACGTCGTTTTGGGAGGCGCCCCAGGCCTTGTTCGGCGTCGAACCGACGACAAACGCGAGACGCAGGGGCCGCCCGACGGAGAAACCGGTCCAGCTTTTCTGCCACAGCTTACCGTCGAGAAGAACGGATTCGACGTATGCGTTTTCGGATGTCGCCCCGAGAGCGATGATGTCGATCGACGCGCCGTTGGGGACGCGCACCGACACGTGCGGAAAGGTGGGCGCACCTAGGTCCAGTATCGGTGCCGCCGGATATTGTGGATAGAGGCCAAGCGCGCACCACACGTACCACGCGCTCATCGTGCCGAGGTCATCGTTGCCGGGGATGCCGTCGGGGGTGTCGCCCCAGAGCTGCGTCATCGCGTCGCGGATGACGCGTTGTGCCTTCCACGGCGCGCCCACCGAAAGATAAGCCCACGGGCTGCCGATGCTCGGTTCGTTGCCCATCCAAGCATACGGTTTGTCCTGGTTCGCGTCGAGCTGCGTGAAGAAGTCGTCGAGCTTAGCGACCGTGTTCGCCCGCCCGCCCATGCCATCTACTAGGCCGGCGAGATTTTGGGGGACCATCCACGTGTATTGCTCGGCGTTGCCTTCTTGAAATCCGCTCTGACCTGCCTCGGTCAGCGGCGTCGCGACAAACGCCCCGTCCGGATCTCGCGGTGCGATCAGGCCCGTCGATTGATCGAAAATATTCGACCAGTTCTGAGCGCGCGACATCATCGTGCGATAGACGTCCTGATCGCCGATGTATTTCGCGAGCTGCGCGATGGCAAAATCGTCGAGCGAATACTCGAGCGTGAGCGACGCGCCATTCGCGAGCGGCGCGACGTTGGTCGTATGTACGTTCACGACGTAGCCGCGAGAAAGATAGTCGTCAAGCCCCGGCCGCTCGGCATACCAGCCCTGCCCTGGTGTCCCCCCGGTTTGCGTTGCGCCCTTCACCATCGCCGCCAACGCCGAACGCGCGTCGAAGTCTCTCGCGCCGAATGCATACGCCCCGGCGATCATCGGGTCGGATGGATCGCCGCCCATGACGCCGGTCTCCACATTGACGAGCGACCACTTCGGCAGCCAACCCATTTGTGCGGCGGCGTCGACGAGCGAGCGCATCATGTCGCTTGTCCGCGCCGGCTCGAGGACGGCGAGCAAAGGGATTTCCGTCCGATAGATATCCCATCCGGAAAACGTGGCGTATTCGGCGTGCCCTTTCGCTGCGTTGTGCACCTCGCCGTCGAAACCGCGGTAAGTCCCATTGGCATCGCTGAAAACGTTCGGATGGAGAAGTGTGTGATACAACGCCGTGTAGAAAATGCGTCTCTGCGATTCGGTTCCTCCGTCGACGTTCACCCGCGAGAGCTCGCTTTTCCAGCTCGCCGCCGCAGCCACGCGGACTCGATCAAAGTCCCAGCTCGTTGCTTCCGCGCGCAGATTGGCTTCGGCGCCCGCGATGCTCACCCATGAAACGGATGCCTCGATCCGGACGACTGGATCTTCGGTGGCGTCAAACGTCGCCCACGCACCCGCGCCGACGCCCGAGGCCTCCCCGGTTTGCGGCATGACGCGCGTGCCGCGCCATGTTCCATGCGACGCGAACGCCCGGTCGAAGCGCAGCGCGAAGTATACGGTATACGAGCCGGGCATTCCGCAAAACCAGCCTCCGGTCGCAGATCCCTCGATCTCGTCATCGCCGACGATCGCCACGTGCGCGTCTCCGACGCCGGCTTGGTTCGACGACGCGTTCACGAGAAAATTTGCTTGCGGCGTCGCGGGAAAAATGAACCTCCCAAGTCCGGTACGCGTGGTCGCCGTCAGCTGCGTGAAGACACCCGGCATCCCAGTTTCAATCGCGTAGTATCCGGGTTGCGCCGTCTCCGATGCGTGCGAAAACGGCTGGCTCGCTCTCGCCGGATCGGTAATGGCGCCGGTCGTGGGGAGGATGCCGACATCGCCGAAGACGTTGCATCCCGGGCCGCTCAAATGCGTGAGGCTAAATCCCGTGATGGCCGAGTCGTTGTAGCTGTAGCCGCCTCCGGCCGGCTGTGACGTCGTGTCGGGACTCCACTGAACCATGCCGAACGGCACGTCGGCTCCGGGAAACGTGTCGGTGGCGCCGTCGAATCCATTGCCCGACGTGCCGACGAGCGGGTCGACCTCGGTGACCGGGTCGATCTGCGCCGCTGCGATGCGTGGAGCCACGGCCGACACTGAACAAGTGAGAAGAAGCGCAATCGCCAGCTTGTTCTTCATGCGGAATCGTTGCGCTTGGCACTTCGCCGGACCTCCAGTGTGGAGAAGGGTAACGCGGGAGCGCCATCGCAACCGACGATGATGCATCGGGCATCTGCGAAAAAATGAACGCGCCTCTGTTTTGCCCGCGCTGCATGTCGATGGGTTCCACCGCATCGCCGAAATGCGCCGGGTGCGGCGCGACCATGCTCGCGCTATTGGACGACGACGGCGCGCTGACGAGAGAGTTTCTCGCAGCACGTGGATCGTGTTGCGGCAGCGGCTGCAAGAATTGTCCGTATTCGTTTCGCGCGGCTGATTGACTGTGGATACTGTGGAAGATGTGGATAAGAACGCGATCAAATAACGTCTTCGATATGCCAGTTGCTATCTGCGAATTGCAGAAATTTAGATGAGGCGAACGAGCGGTAGCGAATTAGCATTGTCGGTCGCATAGAAGCAATGCGGCTTACAATCGACATCATACCCCTCCTCGACGGGTGCAGGCAAACGTTAAAAGAGCGTTTGCCTTTGCCTATATTTGGGAAGTGAAATCAAGTCATGGACTTCATCGAACGCATCGACAAGGCGACGCTCGACGGCCTCAAGCCGATCGCCGAATCCGATCTCTTCGCGATATATTCGGTAGGCGAGCAAACGTATCTATTGGTTCAGCGGCACCAAGGGACGCCGTGGATGGCCCTACGGCTTTCGGGCGACGGTCTGTTCCGGATCTCTTCGTTGCTCTGCGATGCGATGCGGCATCTCTACAGAGAAGTGGCGTCACGTCTCTCACCGAATAGCGCAGCCGACCCGAAAGGCGCCGGTAAGCGATAGAAGGTCGCGTTATCACCGCCGTTACGGCAGTATAGTGGCACGCGCGACGGCAGGGCTTTTCCGGCGATGGCGCGGACACATATCGCGTGATGAAGCGCTCCGATTTCGTCTGTCTATCCGCGGTGTCGGCCCTCGGAGGAGCATCCCCGGCGCCCCCGGCCGAAACGGCCAAGACCGTGTTGCCCGCGAGCATCGCCGGCGTCGTGATCCCCGATTCGTACATCGCCCGTCAAGCCGAACAGGAAGCTCGCGAGGTCGAACACGTTCACGTCTATAGGCATTCAGTACGCTCGTTTTTGTTCGCAGAGCTGATATCGCGCGCCCAGAAGATCAAGCACGATTCGGAGACGGTGTTCGTGTCGTGCGTGCTGCACGATATCGGACTGTCAAAGCAGTACTCCACGCCGGCCAACCGGTTTGAAGTCGACAGCGCGAACGCGGCTAGAAAGCTTCTCGCGGCTAGCGGGGCAAAACCGGATCGCACGCGTATCGCATGGGACGCGATCGCCTTGCACGCCATGTACGGCATCGCCCGCTTCAAAGACCCAGAGGTCAAGCTCGTGAGCGCCGGCGTCATCACCGACGTCGGCGCGGCCTTCGTCTCAATTCTCGAAAAATCGGCGGTGCAAGAAGTTCTAAATGCGCTTCCCCACCGTGGTTTCAATGACGCGTTTCTTGAAGTTCTGACCGACTACGCGCGCCGCAAGCCCGACACGGTGGGCGCGACGTTTGTCGAAGGCGTGGCGATCCGCACGGTGCCCGGCTACAAACCCGGGAATTTTTACGACGACATGAAAGGCCCCGACGCCTTCACGCAGCTCGGCTTCACCTAACCCCTCGCTCCCCGGTTCCGGCTATGCACAAGGAAAACCACTGCGGTCTTGTCGATATCTGCTTAGTGCGCAATAAGCCGAAGGATGTGCCGCTTCCGGCAACCGTGGCGTTTGTGACCGGACTCGGCATCTTGATCGTCGTCGGATGGCTGTTGATGTTCCATCTATTGACAGTGCGCTGGTAGACCATGCACGTCCATAGGTCCGAGAAGGTGTGGTTGAGCGTTGGGATCGTGGCGCTCGTGGTCTTCCTCGGCATCATCGGCTGGGCGGCTATTTCCGACGGCATGACGCCGCCGAGCAGCATACAAACCATCGACCCCACGAAGGTCGCGGTCACACCGCCGTTCGATCATCCGGGGATCCGTCGAACCGGTGATCACAGCGTCGACGCCTACGTGGTCGCCCACATATTCTCGTTCTCACCGTCGACGATCTCGATTCCGGCAGGCACGGAGGTCACGTTTTACGTGACGAGTCCCGACGTCGTTCACGGGTTCTTCATCGCCGATACCGCCATCAATATGACGGTGGTCCCCGGCTGGGTGAACTCCGCCAAGCACCGCTTCACAACACCGGGCACGTATCTGCTCCTGTGTAATGAGTATTGCGGTTCGGGTCATCATTTCATGTCCGGCTCGATCGTGGTCAAATAGATGCTGCAGACACAGACCCGCGACGAAAACAGGCTGATCCTCGCGCACATCTACGTCGCGACCGCCGCGCTGTGCGTCGGTGCGATCTTCGGGTTGATGCAGGGCATGTCGCGCGCGCACTGGATGGCGGCGCCGCACTGGTTCGACTACTATCGGATGCTGACCGCGCACGGGGTCCTGATGGCGCTCGTTTTCACGACGTTCTTCATCTGCGGACTCGCGACGTTTTTCACCTACCGCGCCGTGCCGAAGGAGCGCAGCCTCGCTTTGGGCTGGAGCGCGTTCGCGGTCATGCTCGCCGGAACGCTGGCCGCGGCGTACGAAATCCTCGCGGGCAACGCGACCGTGTTGTACACGTTTTATGCGCCGCTCAAAGCGAGTCCCATATTCTATCTCGGCGCCACGCTGCTTGTCGTCGGGACGTGGATCGTCGCCGCCGACGTCCTCACGAACATGTCGTGGTTCCGTAAGAACAATCCCGGAAAAAGGCTTCCGCTCGTGGTGCACGGCACCGCGTGCACGTTCGTGATGTGGCTTGTCGCCACGCTCGGCGTCGCCATCGAGATGATCTTCTTTCTCATACCGTGGTCGCTCGGATGGACGCCGACCGTGAACGTGATGGCGACACGGATGCTCTTCTGGTATTTCGGCCACCCATTGGTGTATTTCTGGATCATGGGCGCGTACCTGATATGGTACAACATCGTGCCGCTCTTCTATGGCGGCAAGATTTTCAGCGACGCGTTGACCAGACTCGTGTTCGTCATGCTCGTGCTGCTTTCCACGCCCGTGGGCATCCACCACGAATTCATGGACCCTGGAATATCGGCCGGCTGGAAGTGGCTGCAGACGATGACCACCTACGGCGTTATCGTGCCGTCGATCATCACGGCATTTTCGATCTTCGCAACGTTCGAACTGGCCGCTCAGCGGAAAGGCGAGCGAGGGTTCATCAAGACCGTCACGTCGCTGCCGTGGTCCAATCCGGCGTTTTCCGGGCCGGCTCTCGGGATGATCCTCTTCATTTTCGGCGGTTTCGGCGGCATCGTGAACGCTTCGTACAGCATGGACGCCCTCATCCACAACACCATGTGGATCGTCGGCCATTTCCACATCACCGTCGGCGGGCCGGTGGCGCTGACGTTCGTCGGTTGCGCGTATTGGCTGGTGCCGCGGCTTACCGGGCGGCGGTTGTGGGCGCCGAAAATCGCGCTCGCGCAGACGTATACGTGGTTTGTCGGCATGGCAGTGATGTCGACGGCGATGCACTGGGCCGGTTTGCTTGGATCGCCTCGACGCACAGACGATGTTTCGTACTTAGGATCCGCCACGGCAGCGTCGTGGATGCCGGAAATGGTGGCGGCGGCGGTCGGCGGCACTATTCTCTTCGTGAGCATACTCATGTTCGTCGCCGTGGCCGTCGGAACGCTCTTCACGGAGAAAGTAGATCATGGGGAGATCGCGTTTGCCGGCGTCGAGGAATCGGCACAGCCGACACCTGGGATATTCGACCGGATGGACGGATGGGCGACGCTCGCGCTCGTCCTTGCGGTGCTCGCGTACCTCGGGCCTGTGAGGGAGCTGCTGGCGCAGCACATCTACGGGGCCCCGGGCATGCGAACGTGGTAGCCGGCGCCATCAAGTTTCTCAGTGAGCGATGTCTGCAAGGGTCGGCGCCGGGGCCACGATAACCGCGCCGTGAGCGCCGAAAATCTCAACGATTTTTTCGCGTTCGGGATAGTAGTCTTCGGCGTTGTCCGGCAAGCGCCGCTCTTTTGCCGGTTGGCTCAAGGTTCGTACGAATTGCTCGATCCCCGCCGGCGTGCTGAGGACGAGCACGCGGCCGATTCTCGACGTAGAAGACTTTCAAAAACCGCCAACCTTCAACCGGATTGTTCGCCGTTGATCTTGATGGTGGCGAGCGTTCCGAGAAACCACCGTCGTTCACCCTCGCTCGGATCGACCGCAACGGACGTCAGTGGGTTCGTCATTTGGCGGCGCGATTCCAACGGCCGGCGCGACTTGCCTTCAGGAGGAAAGGGGCAGCCGGCGACGGCGCACAAGGGACCAACTCAGGGACGCACTACACATATGAAACAACCGTCGGCTTCAGCCATATTCCACACCCCCGTCGGGCCGCTTTTCGTTCGCGCCGATGCGGGAGCGCTGACGGAACTTTCGTTTGTGGATCGCGCGATGAGCGCGTCGGGCGCCGAGCACGAAGAGTCGCGCGCCGTCGTGAACGCGGTAGAACGCCAGATGAGCGAGTTTTTTGCGGGCCTTCGCACGGCGTTCGACGTCCCCATCAAGCTGATCGGATCGCCTTTTCACGTGCGGGTCTGGGAGGCTTTGCGCGCGATTCCTTACGGCGCGACCGTGTCGTACGGACAGCTTGCTAAACAACTCGGCGATCCCGACGGGGCGCGCGCGGTCGGAAGTGCGAATGGCGCGAACCCCATCGTGATCATCGTTCCATGCCACCGCGTGATCGGCGCGAACGGGAGCCTCGTGGGCTACGGCGGCGGATTGCACCGCAAGCGCGTTTTGCTCGATCTTGAGAGCGGTCGAACCGCCCTCGATCTTGCGTTTACACCGTTCGCGGCGTCGAGTGAAATTCTTCATACGCGGCAAGCCGCGCCTTGACCGGAGTTCCGAAATAGCGCTCCACCACGCGCAGGGCGAGATCCATTCCTGATGTCAAGCCTCCCGCTGTTGAGATTTCGTAGTCGCCGGTGCACACGGACATCGTGACATCCGCTTTCTTACTCGCGTGCTGAAGCCAACGATCTGCCTCCGGGGGCGCCGACTGTGCGCCAACGACGATTAGGTTCGGCTGCGGGGCGTCGTCAAATCTATAGTCGGGAACGACGCGCATGCCCGGCGCCGTCGAAACCATCGCGGTCGAATTGGACACGACATACGTGTGGACCGGCATCTGGTCATCCATCGATGTCCCTCGATCCTGAATCCAGACGCTGCTGATCATCTCCATCGGTCCAGCGAAATCGATGAGGGTCGCTTGGTCGCACACCATGACAGCGAACTCGATGCGTCCGGTCTTTGGCGGGACGAGCGGTTTGCCCGCATCGGCCGGGAAACGTGGCGGATCGACTGCTGCATCGCTCGGGACCGGCACGCCAGATCCGGCGGTAGCTGCCGCAACGGCGCCCAGCGCGATGAGATCTTTCCGTGTCATGTCGCCTCCTCTTGTACTCCTGACGCTACTTCTTAAGGATAATGCAAGGTTGTCCCACGCGTCTTGGACGTGGCTTGCATCCGGGGGGCGCCTGCTTATACTCTCTCTGCTTTGAAAGCGTGCGAAAATGGGTATCAGATGATAGACACGCATCGGACGATCAACGGAGGCGCAGATCTCGTGAAAAAACACTTCTCCATCCGGCTTGCCGCCGGTCTCGCGGTTTCGCTTGCCGTGGTGCTCGCATCGGCGGGCATTGGCGGGCGGTCAAACGTGGCGCGCTCGAGTGCTTTCGCACAAATCGCGCCGGCATTGCCGGCAATGACGCCCACCGTCGGACCGACACCCATCTCGACGCCGACGCTGATGCCCACGACGTCACCGTCGTCATCGCCTTCGCCGAGCGCGAGCGTGTCACCGATCCCGTCGGCCAACCCATCGTATGCGCCCGGACTTGGCTTGCGCCAGCCGCTCGAACAGAGGAGATACTAGCCATGCGAACAGTCGTCGATCTTAAATCAGAACCGCCGCGCAGCGGGCGAGAAATGCTTGGCGGTTTCGCCTGGCTAGGCCGAATGACCGACAAGGCGCACGCAAAGCACGCCGGGACCTTGGGCGATTACGTCTCTTTATGTCCGATGGACGATGGGTTCTTGCAACGTTGCGGGGTCGGGCAAGCGGAATACTTAGAGCTCATCGCCAGCGAAAACGATGACGAACAGATCGCGTCGTATTTCGAACGCCACGTGGGGCCGACGCAGCGCGAAGCGGCCAATGAGTGGGTGATGGTCGAGAACGGCGAACATATCGACGAGCTCGACAAAGACGAGGGCAGGATTGTCTGACGGCCGGCACGCGCATCTGGGTTGCTCTCCGGCGTCAGAAGGGCCCGCGAGCTTCGATGAGAATTCGAACAATCCTAGTCTTGAGTGATTAGAACGGGGTCCGGACGGAAACGAGCTATGAGGCGAACTTAATTTCAATCGGAGGCATCGCATGGACCTGACTACCGCAGTACCGCGCAGTACAAAGCAGAAGATGCTCGGCATCGTCTCGCTCGCGCGCACCATCGACAAAGCGCGAGCCTACAACGGGGGAAAGCTCGGCGAATACGATTACGACTGCCCACACGATAAACCGCTGTTCGAATTTCTCGGCACCGACGGCACGACGTTTGCGGACAAAGTAAAGGAGCTGCAAACCGACGAGAATATCCAGGCTTGGATAGCTCGCGATTTCATGTCGAAGAAAACCGA
Source organism: Candidatus Eremiobacteraceae bacterium (assembly GCA_036511855.1). Lineage (NCBI taxonomy): Bacteria > Bacillati > Vulcanimicrobiota > Vulcanimicrobiia > Candidatus Eremiobacterales > Candidatus Eremiobacteraceae > Candidatus Eremiobacteraceae bacterium. The sequence continues at coordinate 16,186 of DATCBN010000002.1, forward strand.
AGCCGAAATCGAGCGGTTCAACGACGATCGCATGCAGTGGCATCCGGAGCCCGGCAGCCACAGCGAGCACTACTATCTAGATCTTCGCGAAAAACTGGCTCCGGGCCGCAACGACATCGTCACCTGGTTCGACCTCCTCGACCTTGACGAAAAGAGGCCCGTTCCGACTCCAACAAAACTAAAGCAGGCGCGTTAGCGCAAATCGCCGGAGGGCAAGCAAGGCTTGCCCTCTTGCGTGCCGCTCAGCCCGCAGGCATATGTGCGTCTCCTGGGAATCCTCGTCACACTCATTCGTGCGCGGCTTCTAGAGGGGGACGATATTCGCATGGACGTTTGGCGTAGCGGATCGGCGCGGGTGCTTGCACGCACTGCGTTTTTCGCATCACTTGCTCTTGTGCTGGCCGCTTGCAGCAGCGGCGGTTCGCACAGTGCCACATCTAACGCGTTGCTCCCGGCTCCGGCTCCGCCCCCGAGCGGAGGTGCCCACATGGAATCGCTTGCAGCCGGCCCAACCGTGCGCGTGATGCCGGATGGATCGTTGATCCACATCGACCTGCCGCCGTGGCTGCGGCCGATGAGCGGCCCGAACACGGCGCCGGTGCAGTATCACGGCGGGTCGGTCATCCATAAATCGGCGCTGTATGCGATTTTTTGGCGGCCGGCGGGATTTTACATGAGTCCGAAATACATCCCCACCATTAAGCGGTTTTTCAACGACGTCGGCGCAGGAACCCGGCAGTACGATATTCTCACCCAATATTCCGACTCCAACGGCGATCCGCTCAATTCGAGTTCACTTGGCGGAGCATGGACGGACACGTCGGACTTTCCGCAAAACATGAACGACGGGACGGTCCGAGCCGAAGTCCTAAAGGCTATCGGCGTCAAGCACTGGCCAAACGGCGGCTACAAACCCATTTTCGTCGTGTTCACGGCGAGCAAGGCCAAGGTGGATTTCGCGCTCTGCGCTTACCACGGCAATTTCCTCAACAACAGTCAGCAAGTGGCGTATTCAATCGTACCCTATCAACATGACGTGGGTCCGGAAGGCTGCGGCACGCCCACGGAAATCTGGCCGAACGATCGAGACGCCGATCAGACGATCGACACGTTGTGGCATGAAGAAGCTGAGGCGATCTCCGATCCGGTCAACGCGTGGTGGCGCAATGCCGACGGACAGGAGATAGCCGACATCTGCCAGACCACGTACGCGCCGCGCGGGCCCGATGGCGGCAATACGACATTAAACGGTCATCGCTACATCACGCAAGAGCTGCAATCGAACCTCGATGGAAAGTGCAAACAGCAAGAGCCCAAACAGTAGCGCAAAAAGTTCGAAGGCGGTGAGGGCCGGATTGTCGCAACAGGGTCTATCCACGCGACACGGCTTTTTCCGCTCGAAGGGAGATAGTACAAATGCAAGCGTTGTCAATAAAACGTCTTAGTCTATGGGCGCTCGGCGCCGGATGTGGGATCATCGCTCTCGCCGGCTCCGTTGCCCTAAGCCCAGCTTTCGCCGGACGGACGGCGATCACCGGATCGGTGACACCCGACGCGGTATGTCATAGCGTCAACCCGTGCGCCCATTGGCGGAACAATGGCTCCGGTCCGGCGATCCGCGGACTCAGCGCCGGCGGGAACGGCATCCTCGGCGAGACGACCTTGAACAACAAAACCTTGGGGTTCGCCGGCGTCTCGGGAGTCGACCTCGCCACACCGAATCCGTCGGGCACCCCGCTCAATAACGCCGGTGTCAGCGGCCAGTCGGCGACCGGCTTTGGCGTCTTCGGGCAGACTTCAAGCGGCATCGGCGTTCGTGCATCGGCCAACAGCGGCACAGCCATCGCTGCAAACGCAGTCGGCGGCGACGGCCTCTTCGGAACGACGCAGAGCAATATTCCAGGCATCGCTTCGGCGGGAGTGTTCGGTGAAGACGTCGGCAATACGTCGACGGCTTCAGGTGTCACCGGTTTCTCCGGTACCGGCATCGGCGTGTCGGGCGATAATTTTGAGCGCGGAAAGTTCCTCAATTCAGCGTTCCTCGGTCTGACGTTCGCATCGAGCATCAACACGTTTTTTCCGGCCAAGCCGCCCGGAGGATTGTTCAATTCCGACGTGGGCGAAGGCGTGGTCGCGGAGTCGAGCGGTTCGCAAGCCGAAGCGCTGGCCGCCGCGAACTTCAACGGTGGACCGTTGATCCGCGCCTACGCGGCCTCAGCCGAAATGATGGACTTGGACAACGGCGGTAATATGATCCTCAAAGGATCGCTGACGCAGCACGGCAATCCAATGTCGGTCATAAGCACCTCGACTGCAAGCGATGTCGTGATGTACTCGCCGTCGCAGGCGGTGGCATCGGTCGAAGACGTCGGCGAAGCGCAGCTCGTTCTCGGACAAGCGTACGTGCGTCTCGATCCGCGTTTTGCTTCGACGATGGCGCAAGCGCGTCCGTATCTCGTGTTCATCACACCCCAAGGCGACACCGCGGGTCTGTACGTCTCGCAAAAAACCGCCAGCGGATTCACCGTACGCGAACACGGCGGACAGTCGAGTATCGCGTTCGACTACCGGATCGTCGCTGAACCGTATGCGGCACATGGGGCGCGTTTGGCGAACCCGCCCCGCCTGATAACAAACGCGTTCACTCGCAGCTTCGTCAGGCGTAAAGCAGACCTTATCCCTGACAAGGGACTCGAAATCCGGCACTAGCGCCGCCTTTGGTCTGCGCCATGAAAGAGACGCCGTCTGAATCATCAGTGGCGTCTCTATTTGCTGTAGTCGACGGCATCGCTGCCGCTCTCATCTACGTCGGTATGGTACCCGGCTGGATGCGGCCCAAACATCATCGGGAGTAAAATCTTGGCCGCGAATTCACTTGGCCGGAGAGGTTGTTCGTCCATCGCTCGCTCGCTCGCTGCTCAAATCGCTTGCACGACAAAGGGCGCCGCATAGACTCCGCCGCCTCCGCGGAATTGAAACCAAATCCTGTAAAGGCCGGATCGTGGAAAGTTGAGATGAACGGTCATGGTGGCGGGAACCGTCGCCGTGCTGTCGAGCGCCGAGTCCATCGCGCCGCTCTCGCCCATTCCCATCGCGCCGGGCGTCATCGGATGCGCGTGCATGTACGACAGATCCGATGCGTCGATCGCGACGACGTGAGGATATGCCCCCAAGTACGGGTGCAGGTCCATCGCGGGCAACCCGGCGCGTTGCACCGCTACGAGCAACGGCGTGTCTTCGCGAGCCCTGACGCGGACCGAACTCAATCTGACCGTGTACGGTCCCGCCTGCGCGATCTCGCGAGAAACCCTCGCCGGCCGCGGGGCAGGCCGGCCATCGCCGATCGCGACATCGAATCTGAAGACGGCCTTGCCGGGCCCACGCGGCGTCGCGTCTGCATATATATGGTAGAGAGCCGCTCGCGGAAACGAGATCGGGAGCCTGAAATGGCCGTCCGAGCCAAGCTGCGGGTGTACGTGTTGGAACTCGCGCAAATCGTCGCTTACCACGATAAGGTGCAACAGCTTCGTCATATCTGTGACGTACGAACGAATCGGCTCTTGCGGCGGCCGGTAGAACTCGACGAGGTCGAGACTGCGGCGCATCCCCGAACCTCGCAGAGCCAGTTGTGCATGAAATGAAGGGACGCTCATCGCTGCCCCATATGAGCCGAGCCCTGCCGCTTTAGACTAGCTCATGGGGGCGGCGCTCGTCTTGAACAGGCTTAGCGCCATTCTAAGTGTAGGAGGGCAAGCATCGCTTGCCCAGTTTTTTCTAAGTGGCTGACCATGAAAGGTAGCTCTACAGAAAAAAACGAGGCCGACCATAAAGGTCGGCCCCACAGAGTCGAGCGGCGCAGGCATGAACTGTGGGGCCGATGTTTATCATCGGCCTTCCTCGTATGTAGGAGGGTGAGCAACCCGTACTAGGGTGAGCAGCGCTCACCCAATTGGGCAAGCGATGCTTGCCCTAGTACGAGCTTGCCCTAGTACGAGCTTGCCCTCCTACAAAAAAACGAGGCCGACCGTAAAGGTCGGCCCCACAGAGAGACTCTACGCGTGAATCGCGCGCGCCTTTGCAAGCCACGCGCCGATCCGGGCCATCGCGCCGTCGTATTCGACCTTGATGAGAGCGGCGGCTCGGTATTGTGATTGCAGCACCGGGCCGGATCCGACCGAAAAGGTCAAACCTTGCACGTCCTCCAGCGTTTTTGGCGGATACATGATGCTGTCTTCATCATTTTTGTAGTTCGCCGAGAGCGAGCTCTCCAGCGCCGCGCCCTCCTTGGCGGCGTCCATGGCCTGCGTCGACCCCAGCTTTTTCAATCGCGCGATCTGCACATCGATTGAATTGAGTCCCTTGTTCAGGCCATCGAGCATCGCGAGCGTCGAGATGCCGAAAGCATAGCCCGATTCGTAGTCCGCCTGCGTCCAGGGCGCGTTGGGATCGGGCTTCACCGTGATCGGCCGCGATAGCGCCTGTCCGTTGGAGAACGTCACGCGCGCTGTGTAGCGTCCGGGTATGACGTTGCTGCTGATGTTCGGCAAGCGCGCGCGCTTGCTCGCAGCACCGTACCACGGTGTTATGGGATTTTCGCTGAAGTCCCAGACGAACCGGTTGATGCCGGATGTATTTGTGACCCACGGAACTTTTTTCCCGGTCGTGCCGCGTGCGTGCGTCCCGGCGTAGCGTCGCACCACGTGTCCGCGGGCATCCAGAATGTCGATCACCGGCGGTTTGCCGCCCGACTTCGTCTGGAAGAAATCGATGATCGCGCCGGCCGGCGGGTTGTCGGCTCCGTAGTTGGTGTAGTTTCCTTCGGCCAGTTCAGTCGTGACGTACTGGTACGCCGTGGGCGGCTGGAAGACGTAGTGGCCGGCTGTCCGAGCCAATCCGAGCTCTTGCAATGGGCGGATGTCATCCATCACCCATGCGGAGCGGCCGTGCGTGCCGATGATCATATCGTCGAATTGGGTTTGAAAACGCAAGTCGAACACAGGCGTGTGCGGAAGATTCGATTGCAGGCTCTGCCATCTGCTCCCGCCGTTGAACGAGATCCAGATGCTGCGTTCCAGACCTGCGTACAAGAGATCTGCATTGACCGGATCCTGACGGACCGTGCGCACCGACTGGTCTTTTGGCAGCCCGGCTGCGAGAGAGGTCCAGGTCTTGCCGAAGTTCGTCGTCTTGTAGACGTACGGCGCGTAGTCGCCGCTATAGTGGCGGTCGAATGCGGCGAACGCGGTGCCGTCGGTCAGCGTGGACGGCGCGATGGCCTCCACTCGTCCGAACGGCGGCACGCCCGGCGGCGTGACGTTTGTCCAATGTTTGCCGCCGTCGCGCGTCAACTGGATCAGCCCGTCGTCGGTGCCGACCCATATCTCGCCACGGCCGAACGCGCCGCCTTCGATGTCGAGGATGTTGTCCGAGCCTTCCGCACCGGAGATGTCGAGGCTGATCGGTCCGCCCGACGCCTGCTGGTGCGACTTGATGTTCAGCGTCAGGTCGGGGCTGATGGGCAGCCAATGGCGGCCTTCGTCATGAGATTGGAACACGACGTTTCCGCCATACCATAGTGTATGCGGATCCCATGGCGCAAACGCGATCGGCGAATCCCAATTGAACCGGTACTTGCACTTGTCGATCGCGAAGCCGTTGAAGCACGTGAGATCGGGATAGACGCCGTACGCGATCCGCGCCTTTTTCATCCAGATATTCACAAAACCGTCTTGCGAGTCGGCTAAGATGAAATCGGGATTTGCAGGGTCGGGAACTATCCACTGACCATCGCCGCCCGTCACCGGGTATACGTACGCGTTTGTGATGCCGTCGGAATCGCGGCTGTTGGACGGCCAGCACCAGCCGCTGTTGTCCTGGAAGCCGGCGCAGACGGTGTACGGGTTGGCATTATCTGCGGCGATGTGATAGATCTGACCGATCGCATAGTTGGCCGAGAAAACCCAGTTCTTTCCTTGATCGACCGTGACCGACGCGCCGCCGTCTTCGCCGACGATGATGCGTTTGGCGTCGTTCGGAGCTATCCAGATGGCATGATAGTCCACGTGCACCGGATCGGCGATCACCTTGAACGTCTTGCCGCCGTCCGTGCTCAGCGCCGCGGTAAAGGAGACGGTATAGACTTTGTCCTTGTTCGTCGGGTCGACGGCGACGTGGGTGAAATAGAACGGCCGCTGATCGACGATCGTATCGTCGCTGACCATCTTCCACGTCGCGCCGGAATCGTCCGAGCGGAATAGCAAGCCGTCTTTGCTTTGGATAAGCGCATAGACGCGCGTCGAGTCGCCCGGCGCGATCGCGAGGCCGATGCGGCCCTCGAGTCCGGTCGGCAACCCATTGCCTGTGAGTTTGGTCCACGTGGCTCCGCCGTCTGTCGACTTGTAGAGCCCGTCGTCCGGGCCTCCGCTCGATGCGATCCACGGCTGCCGGCGGAATTGCCATATGCCCGCGTAGACCACACTAGGATTCTTCATGTCCATGGCCAGATCGGACGCGCCGCTCGACGGCCCGACGTACAGCGAATGCGTCCAGGTCTTGCCGCCATCGGTCGTCACATAGACGCCACCTGCCGGACTGTCCTTGAAGACGTCGCCCATGCCGGCCACGATGACGTGATTCACGTTGGTCGGATCGACGACGATTCGCGAAATGCTCTTGAGGTCGCTAAGACCCATCTTGTTCCACGAGCCGCCGGCATCGGTGGACTTGAAGACGCCGGTGCCGAGTATCACATCGTTGCGCGGATTGGCTTCTCCGGTGCCGACCCACACGGTCTTGTCATCGCTGGGCGCGATTGTGACCGCGCCGATGGATTGCGCGTCTTGATCGTCGAAGACCGGGTCCCACGTCGCGCCGCCGTTTTCCGACTTCCAGACGCCGCCGCCCGCCGCGCCGATGTAATATAGATTGGGATCGGTGGCGCTGCCGGCGACGGCCGCCACTCGGCCCCCGGATGCGGCCGGCCCTATGCTGCGCCATTTCATACCGGCGAATGGGCTCGACGGCGTCGGAGATACGGAGGGCTTCGGCGAGGGTTTTGGGGACGTTGATGCCGAGGCCGCG
>DATCBN010000003.1 GCA_036511855.1 Candidatus Eremiobacteraceae bacterium
GGATCTGCGCGGCGACAGCGCGGATTCGAGCTGCGGCATGTCGGCATCGCCGACTAGAATCTTACGCGGCTTCGTGCCTTCGGCCGCTCCGACAACGCGATATTCTTCAAGTATCTTCATGAGCCGGACCGCCCGCGGATGCCCCACTTTGAGTTCGGCCTGCAGCAGGGCCACCGACGCCATCTGCCGGTCGACGATGATCCGCGCGGCGTCCAACGCGAGCTCGTCCGCCGGACCGTTGCCGTCTTCTTCCACTTCTGTGAGCTCAAAATCGAGACGGTTCTCCGGATCATCTTGATCCCGCCAGAACTCGCAAAGCCGCTCGATCTCGTCGCCCGTGACCATGGCGCCTTGGACCCGCACCGGCTTCGGCGCGTCGATGGGTAGATAGAGCATGTCGCCGCGCCCGAGCAAACGCTCGGCGCCGACCATGTCTAAAATGGTGCGCGAATCCACCTGCGACGACACAGCAAACGCGATGCGCGATGGGATATTGGCTTTGATGAGGCCCGTGATGACGTCGACCGACGGGCGTTGCGTGGCGAGCACCAGATGGATCCCGGTGGCTCGCGCCAACTGGGCGATGCGGCAGATGCTGGTTTCCACACGCGTCGGCGCGACCAGCATGAGGTCGGCCAATTCGTCGATGACGACGACGATATACGGAAGCTTGTCATCGGGAAACTCGGCGTTGTATTCTTCGATCTTCCGCACGCCGGCGCGCGCGAATCGCTCGTAGCGTGAATCCATCTCGCGCGTGAGCTCGTACAGCGCGCCCGCCGCGAGCTTGGGATCGACGATGCAGTCCTTTATGAGATGGGGGATGCCGTTGTACTCGATCAACTCGACACGCTTCGGATCGATGAGGAGCAACTGCACTTGGTCGGGCGTGCACGTGGAAAGCAATGACGCGAGGATGACGTTGAGGCAGACGCTCTTGCCGGCGCCGGTCGCCCCCGCGACCAGCAAGTGCGGCATGCGCGCAAGATCGGCCACGATCGGACGGCCGGTGATATCCTTGCCCAGCCCGATCGACAGCTTGCCTTCTATCTTCGGCAGAAAATCGAGGATTTCGCGAATGGCAACGATCGACACGGCGCTGTTGGGCACTTCGATGCCCACTGCCGACTTGCCGGGGATCGGCGCTTCGATGCGCACGCTCTGTGCGGCGAGCGCGAGTTGGATGTTGTCGGACAGCGACTTGATGGCGCTGACCTTCACGCCTGTGCCCGGCGTCAACTCGTAGCGCGTGACGCTCGGGCCGCGTTCGATGTGCGTGACGCGCGCACTGATGCCAAACGATGCGAGGGTTTCTTCGAGCAATTTGGCGGCGCTGGTCTCGTCGTGCACGCGCTTCTCGGGCGGATTGAAAAGCGCGAAATCGGGCAGCCGGTAGCCGCCCGGGTTCACAGCTTGGCGCGCTGTTTTTGGAACCGGCGCGACTTTTTCTACAGGTTCGGCTTCAATGATTTTTGCGAGCGGCCTGAGCTGTTCGGCGGGCGCGGATTCGACCACATCCGCGAGCGGAATACCCGAGTCGACCGGCGCGGCTTCCACAACTTGAGATTGGTAGAGGTCGAGCTTGACCGGCTCTTTGTAGCGGTCGACCGGAATGCTTCCACCGGCATTTGGCCGCTTGATCGCAGCCGCGCCCGCGCCGATGAGCGCGCCGGCTTTGACGCCCGCCTTCGCTGCGCCGACGGCCGCGGCGCCAAGCACGCGTTTGAGCGAAATGCCGGTAGGCGCCACGATGAAGGCGACCAGTCCGAATATCAAGATCACGTTCGCGCCGATGCCGCCGACCAGCCACGTCAGACCGTGCGCCATCGCGTTGCCGGCGAAGCCGCCGCGCGCGCCCGTGCCGAACATGGCATCGAGCACCAAAAATTCGGCGATCGCGCACCCGGCGAACAGCGCCATCATCCGCGGTACGTGCAATTCGAGGAAAATGATCACGGCCACGGTGGCAAGCGCGAGAACGAGTATCCAGGCGGCGCCGCCGAACCACGCGTGCAGCGTTGCGTTGATCGTGGGTCCTATCGATCCGGACTTCCCGGTCGGCAGCTCAATAGCCAATGACAGCAGTATCGCGATGCAGAGCAATCCGATTCCGAGGATTTCCAGATTGAGCGTGAGGCCCGGCAATGGGTCGACGCGGCGCGATTTGGCGGGCGTTTTCACGCGGCTCACGGCTGGATGACCATTCGTACGGGTGTTCGATAGATGCTTAAATCCCGCCTTCGTACGAACGCGAGCGGCGGTCGTAGTGCCATTCTGTAGGAGGGCAAGCAACGCTTGCCCTTCGCAAAAAATGGGTGAGCGCTGCTCACTCTCCTACACTAAGAAGAAAATGGGCAAGCGATGCTTGCCCTAGTACTTATCGAGATTTCGGGTCGAGCGCGTCGCGCAGACCATCTCCAAGTAGATTGAAGCCCAACACGGTCACGGATATCGCCATGCCCGGGAAGAGCAGCGCCCACGGCGCGGACAGCCAATAGTCGCGCGCATCGTTGAGCATGGAGCCCCACTCAGCGGTCGGCGGCTGGATGCCCAGACCCAAGAACGACAGCCCTGCCGAATCCAATTCCGCCGTGCCGACACCCAACGTAGCCTGCACGACGAGCGGCGCCAGTATGTTCGGCAGCACGTACTTGAAGAGCATCGAGAAAATGCTGTTGCCGATGGCGCGCGCCGCTTCGACGTACTCCATCTCCTTCACCGACAGCACCGACGCGCGCGCGATCCGGGCGTAGACCGGAATGCCCACGATGCCGACGGCGATGAACAACTTCACGACGTCGGACACGCGCGTGTCCAGGATGGCGGACACGGCGATGGCGAGGATGATGCTTGGAAACGCGAGCATCACATCCATGAAGCCCATCAAGACGGAATCGAGCCAGCCGCCCCAAAACCCGGCCACCACGCCGACCACGGTTCCGATGAGCAGACCGATGCCGACCGACACGAAGCCGATCTCCACCGATAGCCGCGCTCCGAAGACCAAACGCGTGAAGATATCGCGCCCGAGTTTGTCGCTGCCGGCTAGGTGCGCAAACGATGGCGCCAAAGCGGTCGCGGAGAGATCCTGCGCGATAGGGTCGCGGTGTTGCGTGATGACCGGCGCGAAAACCGCGCATACCGCAAGCACGACGATGATCGTCAGCCCGATCAGCGCCGACGGGCTCCTGCGAAAGCGCCGCCACGTATCGGTCCATACCGACGTGTACGGCGCATCGCCGAACTCTGCGCCGGCGAGCGCCGGCGCTACGAAGGCCACCGCCTGCTAGATCTCCATGACGACGGGCACGATCATCGGCCGCCGCTTGGTGCGATCGTACACGAACTTCGACAGTCCTTTATGGATGTGTTCGCGGATCGCGGTCCATTCCGTCAGGCCTTTGGCGGCGCCTTCCTCGATGATGCCGCGCGCTTCGCGTCGCACCTCATCTAAAACGCCGTCGCTTTCGGACGCCTGATCGAATGTGAATCCGCGCGAGACGATGTCGGGACCGGCAAGCACTTTGCCGTCGACGCTATCGATGCTCACCGTCACGATGATCATGCCGTCGCCCGAGAGATGGCGGCGGTCGCGCAGCACGACCTGGCCGACGTCGCCTACGCCCAGTCCGTCGACGTACACCGGGCCTGCGGCCGTCTTACCCACCTTCGCGGCCTTGCCGTTCTCCGTGAATTCGATGACGTGACCGTTCTCGACGACGAAAACGTCGTCGGGATGGATGCCGGTCTTTTGCGCCAGCCGCGCGTGCTGCACGAGCATGCGATATTCCCCGTGCACGGGGATGAAATATCGCGGTTTGGTGAGGTTGAGCATGAGCAGCAGCTCTTCTTGGCAGCCGTGTCCGGAGACGTGCGCCATGCGGTCTTTGCCGTAGATGACGTTGACACCCAACTTGAACAAGTTGTTGATGGTGCGGCCGATGCTGCGCTCGTTTCCCGGAATGGGCGTGGCCGAGATGATGACCGTATCGCCGCGCACCAGTTTGATCTTGCGGTGGTCGCGGGCGGCCATACGCGTCAGCGCCGACATGGGCTCGCCCTGGCTGCCCGTGGTGCAGATCACGATGCGCTCGGGCGGATGCGAATCGATTTCGTGCTCGCGGATGAGCTGACCGGGCGCGATGGTGAGGTACCCGTGCTCCATCGCGATGTTCGAAACGTTGAGCATGCTGCGGCCGACGAAACACACCTTGCGGCCATGGCGTGCGGCGGCGTCCACCGTTTGCTGCAAGCGCGGAACGTTGGAGGCGAACATCGTGACGATGATGCGCCCTTCAGCGCGAGCGAAGATGTCCGCGAACGTCTCGCCGACGACGCGTTCCGAGAGTGTGTGGCCGGGGATTTCCGAGTTGGTCGAGTCGGAGCACAGCAGCAGGACGCCTTCATCTCCGTAACCGGCAAGCGCGGCGATATCGGTGGGCTTGCCGTCGATCGGCGTTTGATCGAATTTGAAATCGCCGGTATGGACGACGGTGCCAAGCGAGGTGCGCAAAGCGATGACGCACGCTCCCGCCACGCTATGCGTGATGTTGCTGAAGTGCGCGTCGATCTGGCCGACCCGTACGGTTTCGCCGGCCTGGACCGTGATGGTCTCGACGCTGGCCAGCTTGTGTTCTTTGAGTTTGCCGCGCAAGAGCGCGAGCGTGAAATCGGTGCCGTAGACGGGCACCTTGAGCTGAGCGAGAAAATACGGCACGCCTCCGATGTGGTCTTCGTGCGCGTGCGTGAGCAGCAAACCGCGGATCTTGCGCTTGCGCTCGAGCAGATAGGTGATCTCGTCGATGACAAGATCCACCCCGAGCATCTCTTCTTCGGGGAACTGTACCCCTGCGTCTACGACGAGGATATCGTCGCGGGTCTCGTAGACCGTCATGTTGCGGCCGATCTCGCCGCAGCCGCCTAAGGGGATGACCCGGAGATAATCTTGATCGCGGGGCGGCTCGGGCAACGGATTGTTCGCGTCGCGGGGACCCGCGGCGGGGAAATACTCATGTAGCATGGGACGTTGCTTAGCCATCGGCCCAAAACGCCCCCGCCGCGTTGTTGCGGTTTGCCGCAGCGGGCCAACGCTAGAACTTTTCGATGGCCCAATGCAACGCGGTAGGCCGCAGCGCTGCCGGACAGAGCAACTCCACGCGGCGAGATTCGCCCGCGCCGATATTGCTAACTGCTACCGACGCCGTGGACTCTCGGCCGTCGCCGTACGCGAGGTGCGCCACGAGCACTCCCGAGAATTGCGTGGACGAACGATTGCGAACTATGGAACGAATGATGGGGCTGCCGAGAAAATCCACATCGACGATTGTGGGGCCGATAGCCAGCGGGCCGGTCATCGTGGGTTCGCGTACGGCGAGCAAAGGCGATTCGGTTGACGCGGCGGCGATGAAATCCTCGAGTTCCGTTTCGCGCCGTATCAAAGCCGCGATGATCGCTAGGCGGACCACTCGCCGGCGCTCGATGCGTTCGGCCGCGATCGATAATTCGCGAGGCGGCGGAACGCGGTGTTTACGCTTTGGTTTGGCGGCGATCGCCGTTCCGATGACGGCGGCTGCGACGAGGCTAATCATGGCGACCGTTTCACTCGGGGCCCTGGGCCGGGAAATGGCTCTGCGGCCGAGGGCCGCACGTTGTCGAACCTCGATGGAAAAGGGTCTTGACACGCCACCGTCGCTTTTGTATTATAGGCTTGTCCTAAACCACTAAGACAATGAGACAGGATTCTAGACGAGTTGCTCTTCCATCTAGACGGCAGCAGTAGCATCCCGGTGTACGTGCAACTCCGAGAACAGGTTCTTCATGCGATATCCCGCGGACAACTCAGGCTTGGCGACCAACTCCCGACCGTACGCGAAGTCGCCGTCGCTTTGGCCATCAATCCGAATACGGTGAACCGCGCATACGCCGATTTGGAACGTGAGGGCGTCCTCGTGAGCCGGCGCGGCCGCGGTACGTTCATCGCGGGCGGCGGCCGTGTGGAAGACGATGCCGCGCGCGCGACGCGGCTCAAAGACATTGCGCGCCGCGCGCTAGGTGAGACGCGCGCATTCGGCTTCGCGCAGGATGAACTTCTCGCCGCCATCGCGCAGGTAGCGCGCGAAGATCACGGAGGTTGACACCATGCCCGTAATCGCGCCGCCCGCCAATGCGCCAAAGACCGCTTCAGCTCCGAGCGGAGCAGTCAATCAGTCAGGACAGTCGATACACTTCGGAAATCCCGTATCGTGGCTTCTCGCCATCATCCTGGCGTTTGCGGGCACGATCGCAACCGCGATGACCAGCAATCCGGCTTGGTTCATCGCCGGAATGATCGCCGCTATCGTGATCGTGGTCGTGCTGCAGATCGCGCTGGTGTGGGAACGCGCCGTGGTGCTGCGGTTCGGGCACTTCCGGTCGCTCGCGGGGCCTGGCGTGTTCTTCCTTATACCTGCCGTGGATACGATCGCCGCGTGGATCGATCAGCGCGTGCAGACCAGTACGTTCACCGCCGAAGAAACGCTCACCAAGGACACGGTGCCGGTCGACGTGGATGCGGTGCTGTTCTGGGTGGCCTGGGATGCCAAGAAAGCCGCCGTCGAAGTCGCATCGTATCGCGACGCGATCGGCTGGGCCGCGCAGACCGCGCTTCGTGACATCATCGGCACGACCGACCTCTCCGACCTCTTGTCCAACCGCCAAGCGGTGGACGACAAGCTTGCGCACACCATCGACGCGCGGACGACGCCGTGGGGCATCACCGTGCAGTCTGTGGAGATCCGCGACATCAAGATACCTGAAAATCTCCAAGACGCTATGTCGCGAAAGGCGCAGGCGGAGCGCGAACGTGAGGCGCGCGTCATCCTCGGCGACGCCGAACGCCAGATCGCCGCTTCGTTCATGGAAGCGGCCAAACAGTACGAAGGCAACAACGTCGCGCTGCATCTTCGTGCGATGAACATGCTGTACGAAGGATTGAAGGAACGCGGCGCGATGATCGTCGTGCCCAGCACGGCTGTCGAGACCATGGGTCTCGGCGCGATCACCGGCTTGTCCGCGATGGCCGGCATGTCGCCGTCGTCGAATCCGGTCGGACCATCGCCAAATATGCCGGGAGGAAATCCATGACCGCAGTTGCCCTCATCGCGGCCGCGATGCTCGCCGCGTCGCCTGCACCGCCGGCCTCATCACCTGCGCCGCCCGCGGCCACAGCGCCGCCGGCCGCGCCGGCAGCTCCTGCGCCGCCCGACGGAACCTATGTATACGAGTTGACGGTCGCTGGCCAGCCCTCCACGTCCACGATAAAAGTAAAACGTGATGCGGACGGACTCCACATAAGCGAAGACTCGGAGATCGCTAGCCACGCCGTGAACGCGGCCCTCGTCTTGAACGCGTCGACTCTCGCGCCGGTGTCGTACGCCGCCACCTACGACGCAGGGACGTCGCACCCGCAGGATATCTCCATCACGTTCACCGCGAACGCGGCGCACGTCGCCACGTTCGGGCTCCAGACAACGCTGGCCGCCCAACCGGGCGCGCCGCATCTCGTGCTGCTCGACGGCGCGATGCCGTCCGGCTTTTTCGCACTGCCGGCTGTGGCCGCGGCGGCCCGCGATGCGTCGTTGACGGCCATCAATGCCGGCGCCCTTAGCGCGATCGTCCTCTCGCTCAACCGCAGTCTGTCGCTGCCCCGCCCAGCAAGTGTGCCCGCTGGAGACGTAGCCGTGTCCGTCCTCTCGCCCACCGCTTTTTCAGTATGGTATGACCCGAAGACATTCGTGATGCACGAACTCGACGTGCCGCTGCAAAATGTCGTCGAGAAATTCGTCAAGTACGTCGCGGCGGCGGGGACCCCGTCTGCAGTAGCGCTTGCCCGCCAAGGCGAACATCGCCGCAACGCGCGGTATAGTGCCGCCGTCATGATTGCGAGGTTTTGATGTCTATCGATCAACCTCAGCCGGAGGCTGTAGTTCCGGCCGAGAGCGCAAGCGGCGTGACGACCTACTTCGGCGTGCTGTTCTCCCCCGGTGAGGCATTCGAGACACTAGGACGGGTCCCGATGTGGGGCTGGGCATGCATATTCGGCATGCTCATCTCACTTGTCGCGGCCATCGTGGGGCTGCCGGCCACGGCTCACATCGCCGCGGTCGCCCAACAGACGGCCATTTCACAGGCGCCGGCCGATCAGCAGCAAGCGATGCGCGATGGGATCGGCAAGTTCGCGCCTTTCATGTCGGCCACGATCATCATCAGCGTGGTCTTCGCCAATTGGATAATCTGGCTTATCACCGCTCTCGTCGTGCTGGCCGGCGCGGCGATCGGCCGCGGCGTCGTGAAATTCGGCCACGCCTGGGCCTTGGCGGTCAATCTATTCGCCATCCCTGTGCTGGGCTCGTTAGTCGCCAACGTCATACTGCGGCTGCAGGGTCCTGAGAATATCACGAAGCAGAGCGACGCATATGTGTTGCCGTCGCTTGCGATGCTCGTGCACGGCGATCCGAAAGTCACCGGTTTTCTCTACGCGTTCAACGTCGTCAACTTGTGGTGCTATGCGGTTCTCGCCATCGCCCTGCAGAAGACGATGAAGATGAGCGCGCTGGCGTCCTGGGTGACCACCATCGTCTTCGCGTTGCTTAGCGCGCTGTTGGCGATGAGATTCGCGAAGTGACGACCGGATGATCCTTGCCGGACTCGTTCTCGCTGCTGCCGTCGGCACGTTGCCGTCACCGCAGCCGATGTCGCTCGACCAAGCCGTCGCATTCGCCATGACGCACAATGCGGCGGTGCTCGCGGCGAAAGTTTCATTCGCTGCGGCCGGTGCGACGGTCGCGGCGAACCGGGCGGCCGGCTTGCCGAACATGAACGCTCAGGCTCAATCGGTGTTGAACCGCCAGAGCACGAGCAACGCCGGCCAATTCGCCCAGTTCGGCCTTTCGCCAAGTCCCAACTTCTCGCAGAGCACCACCCAATTGCAGGCCGGTCAGAACATCTTCGATCTCACCACGACTTTGCAGGCGCGTGATGCGCAGCGCGCGTACGACGCGGCGCGCCACAATTTCCGGCTTGCCCAAGAGACCACCAAGCTCGATGTAGAGACTTCATTCTACGGACTCGCGGAATCCGCACAACTCGTCGCGCTCGCCCACTCGGATACCGCGTATCAGCAATCGCTCGTCAGCATCGCGCAAGTGAACTATAGCACCGGTAAGGTCGCCGGCATCGACGTGCTCAAAGCCCGCATCGGGCTCACCTCGAGCCAAGAGAGCGGCGCATCGGCCGAAGCGGATGAAGCGGACGCGAAAGAAAATCTAGCGCAGCTCATCGGGGCGCCGGCGATGCAACAATTCGCGGTGCCCGACACTATCCCGGTGCCCGATCCGCCGGCCGGCGATCTAGCCAGTCTCACGGCCCGAGCACTGCGCGACCGGCCCGATGTGCTCGCCGCCTTCGACAGCTATAGTCAGGCGCTCGTCGAACGTTCGCTCGTCGATGCGCCGGACAGGCCGGTCATCAATCTGAGCGGTGCCTGGGGCAACCAAGTTTCGCCGACGAACAACGTCGCCATCCTCGCGGCGTGCAACAATCCGGGCCGGCCGCTCGGCGAACCGCCGTGCGGCCTGGGGCCGTCGCACTTCTACACCGTTTCGCTGACGTCGACGTGGACACTGCCGTTGCTCGATTGGGGCAGCAAACATGCGGCGCGCTCGAGCGCGTCCGTCGCAGCGGACGAAAAGTTGACGGCATACGATGCCGCAAAACAACAGGCGCTGATCGACGTCGATCAAGCCTTCCGGCGGCTATCGGTCGACCGGCAAAACCTCGCTCTCGCGACGGATAACGATAAGCTCGCAAAACAGAGCGCCGACGTTTCGAAGGTCCAGTACCGCACGGGATTGATCAGTCAGATCGACGTCACCGCAGCCGAACAGACCTATCTTCAGACCGCGAAAGATCTGCTCACCGCACAAGTGGGCTACGTATTGTCGGTCGAGAAGCTCAAACTCGCGATCGGCGCGCTGTGATCGCCGGAACACCGATACGCGGAGCGAACTTCCGCGAAGGAACATATGAAGCAGCCTAGACCCAAATGGATGGTGCCGGCGATCGTCGTCGCGGCGGTGATCGTCGTCATCATCATCGGAGTCGTCTCACGTCATGGCGTGGATGCGATTCCGGTGACGACGATAACCGTCGCGCCCGCGGACATGGTGGTGAAGTTGCCGGAGAACGGCGTCGTGGATCTGCCGCAGACGGCGACGATCGCCGCGCAAAGCAACGGCACGGTCGTGGAAGTCGTGGCGCACGAGGGCCAGCGAGCGCGGGGCGGCGATCTGCTCATGCGATTGGACGACCGGCAAGCTGCGGCCAAGGTCTCCGCCGACCAAGCGCAAGCGGCCTCGGCGCAAGCGACGCTCGACAAAGCGCAGCAAACCGCTCAGATCGCCGGCGATACGAGCATTCAAACGATCGCCGGCGCCGAGCAGACGCTGCTCGCCGCCCAAGCACGTCTACAGGGCGACATCAACAGCAAAAAAGAAGGCCAATTGTCGGGCGCGGTGGCCGGCGCTTCCGCTTTCGGCGTGAGCGGCGAATCGCAGCTGATCCAGCAAGAACAACAGCTCCAGGCCGCGACGTCGAATCTTCAAACCGCGCGCGAAACGTATTCGTCCGATCAAGCGCTCTTCAAGATCGACGCGCTGCCTCGTCAGACTCTCGACCGGGATCAAGTCGCGTTAGAACAGGCACAGTCCGCCGCGGGTGCTGCGCAGCGCCAGTACGACCTTGTGAAGCGACAGCTCACCGACAATGCCGCAGAATTCAACAACACGATCGAGGCCGACCGGCGCGCAGTGGAAAGCGCCGAGGCCGGCGTGCGGCAAGCACGCGTGCAGGCGCGCGACGACAAGACCGTCGACGTGCGCTCCGCGCAGGCCGGGCTCGATTCCGCGAACGCGCAGATGGCCATCGACCAGGCGCAACTCGACGCGACGCACGTACGCGCGCCGTTCGACGGCGTCGTGCAGTCGATCGGCACGGTGCAATCGTCGCTCGGCAGCGGACTCGTGCAGTTGGCCATCGGCGACGCGGTGGTTCCCGGTCAGACGCTCTTCACATTCGCGGGAACGGGACCGATGGTCGTGAAGGCGCAAGTCGACGAGCAGGACATCATCAACGTCGCGCTCGGCCAGCATGCATTCATCACCGGGCAAGACTTCCCCGACCGCACGCTCGTGGGCACCGTGACGAGGATCGCCCCGGTCGTCGTGGCCCAAAGCCAGGCCGGCAACGCGGCGAAGAACGTCGAGACCACGATCGCCCTCGCGCAAGCCTACTCGTTTTTGCGCGACGGCATGTCCTGCGACGTCGATCTCGTCACCGGCAAGGCACAGCACGCGTTGACGGTGCCGCTGAGCGCGGTCGTGGACGACGGCACGAAGCATCACGTCTTCGTAATCAAGGGCGGCGTCGCGCACAAGACGATGGTGACCGAAGGCATCAAGAACGACACCGACGTCGTGATCGTCAGCGGACTGTCAAAGGGTGATGTCGTCGCCACGACCGGCGTCAAGGATCTTAAGGATGGCGCGAAGGTCCAGGGCACTGCCGCGTCACCCACACCTTCGGCCGGAAGTTGATGACCACCCAAGTTCTGATCGGCGTGCTGTGCGAGGTCGCCGGATTTGCGTCCATGGTCCTGCTTGTCGGCTTGACGGTGCAGACGTACGCGCTCCTTCCCGAAAGGATCGCCACGCATTTCGGCTTTCGGGGTCAACCGAACGGTTGGGGGCCGCGTGGAGTCGCGCTCGTGTTCCCCATAATCAGCGTGATCATGTTCGGCACTTTGACGATCCTAAATCCGGTCGTAGGTCTCGGCACCGCGATGATCGGACCAGGGGCTGCGCGTAATCCGATCTTCAGCACGTTGATCGTTGCCGGTATCCTCGTGCTCACTGCAGCCGTCGGCCGGGCGATGATCGCTTACAACCTCGGACAAACTCATGGTTTGGGCTCCCCGCCCTTCTTTGTTGCGCTGACGTTTGCCGCGTTGGCCTTCGCGCTGGCCTTCTATTTCGAGGCACTCGCGCACCCGTGAAGATCCTCGAATTCTTTTTCGCCGCGCTGGACACGCTTTGGGCCAACCGCATGCGCTCGTCGTTGACCATGATCGGCATCGTCATCGGCACCGCCGCCGTGATCTCCATCTTCGCGATCGGACAGAGCGCGTCGTCGTCCATCGGCGGGTTGCTCAACATGACCGGCGATCGCGGCACGATCATCTTCCCGAATAGCGCGACCACCCAAGTCGCGGAACCTTTCTCGTGGTCCGACGTCAAGATCATCCGCGACGCCTGCTCGCGCTGCGACAAGGTCTTTCCGTCGTACAACGCGGTCTTCTTCATCACGATCAATCACAAACCGTCGCCGGTCCGCCTCGTCTCGCGCACCGACTATATCAAGGACTCGTTTACGATGTCCGACGGACGGCGCTTCGACGAAGCCGATGTCGCGGGCGCGCGTCCGGTCTGCCTGCTCACCTACCCAACCGCGAAGAAATTGTTCCCCAATGAGTCGGCGGTCGGACGCGACGTTCGTGTCGCCGATCACCGGTTCACGGTCATCGGCGTTTTCGCCGATATCAGTCTGGGTTTGCTGGGCGCACAGCAGGGCGACGTGGTCTTCATCCCCTACACGACCTACCATCAACTCGCGGGCTCGGAGATCGCCGTGATGCAGGTCTATCCCAAGCCCGGGGTGACATCGGCGCAGGTCACGGACGAAGTGGAGAGTCTTCTGCAACGAACGCACGGCGTCCGCGCGAAGTATTCGGGCATCGATTCGTCGCAACAGGCGTCGGCCTTCTTGAGCATCATCGGCTTCGTCTCGGTCGCAATCTCGGGCATCGGCGGCATCGCGCTCTTGGTGGGCGGCATCGGCGTGATGAACATGATGCTGGTGTCGGTCAACGAACGCACGCGCGAGATCGGGATCCGCAAAGCCATCGGTGCGTCGCGGCGCGACATCTTGCTGCAGTTTCTCACCGAAGCAGCCGCCATCACGCTTCTCGGCGGCATCATCGGCACGATTATCGGCGGTCTCGCGGGCGCCGGCGCCAGTTCGCTTCTGATCACGCAGCTCTCGGGCAGCGCGGGCCACATCGCGTGGGTCCCGATCATCGCCGTCTCGCTCGGTTTTTCGATCCTCGTCGGCGTTTTTTTCGGCACGTACCCGGCCGTTCGGGCATCGCGCCTATCGCCGATCGATTGCTTGCGCCATGAATAAGATCCGCGAGTTCATCTCCGAAGCGCTTGAGATACTGTGGGGCAACCGCCTACGTTCGCTGCTCACGATGCTGGGGCTCATCATCGGCGTCGGTTCAGTCATCACGACGCTGGCGGTCGGCGATTCCATGAACCGGTCGGTCAAGAACCTGCTCTCGCCGTTCTCGCAAGCTGCGAGCTTCGTCTCGGCCAAGGAAGATCAACCGGATCCGCAACTGGCGGCCATCCGTTACGAAGACGCGACGCGCATCGCGCCGCACATCGCCGACGCGAGCGCGGTGTATCCGGTCGTGGAGATCGTCACGACGACCGAAGTCCGGCACACCCAGAAAACGCTGGTGGTGGACACGGACGGCGCCGGCGTGGGCTTCGATCAGACGCCGCTCGCCGAAGGGCGCCGGTTCACCGACGAGGAGGTGACCGCGCATCGGCACGTCGCGATCCTGTCGGATCAGGCCAAGCAAGAACTGTACCCGGACCAGGCATCGGTGGCCGGCAGATCGGTCCGGCTGGCCGGCACGTACTACACGATCGTGGGCGTACAGGAAAAACCGTTGAGTTCGGGCGCTCTCGGCGGCACCAGCGACAGCATCACCGTGACGGTACCCTATTCGCTCATCCCCGAGATGGGGTACACGTACGTGGACGGCTTGGCGGTGGTCTCTCGCGATCCGGGCAAGGTGGCGCAAGTCGGTGACGAGGCGATCGCGGCGCTGCAAAAGATCCACGGCACCCGCGCGCTGTACGACGCACAAGACTTGAAGTCGGTCAACGACATCATCAACAAGACGTTCACGGTTCTCACCGCGGTGGTGGGCGTGGTCGCCGGCATCTCGCTGCTCGTCGGCGGCGTCGGCATTATGAACATCATGTTGGTCTCGGTCAGCGAGCGCACGCGCGAGATCGGCATCCGCAAGGCCATCGGCGCCACGCGGCGTGACATCGCGCTGCAATTCCTCACGGAGGCGCTGCTGCTCTGCTGTATCGGCGGCCTGATCGGTTTGGTGTTCGGCATCGCATTGGCGGAGGTCGTGATTCACCTCGCCATCGCGAAGGTCGTCGGGACGGTCGTCTCATTCGCGTGGCTTCCCATCGTCACCGTCGCGGTCGCGTTCTCGGCAGGGGTCGGACTCATCTTCGGCACGTATCCCGCGATACGCGCGTCATATCTCAATCCGATAGACTGCCTGCACTATGAGTGACGTCATCGCGATCGAGGCCATGACCAAGACCTACAAGATCGGCGACATCGACGTGCATGCGTTGCGCGGCGTCACGCTTTCCGTGGCGCGCGGAGAATACGTAGCCGTCATGGGTCCGTCCGGCTCCGGCAAGTCCACGCTGATGAACCTCATCGGATGTCTGGACAAGCCGACCTCCGGCACCTACCGGCTCGACGGAGTCGATGTCGCGGAGCTTGACGACGCGCAGCTTGCAGGCATCCGTCTTCAAAAGCTCGGCTTCATCTTCCAAGGATTCAATCTGCTCGCGCGCACGACAGCGGTGCGAAACGTGGCGCTGCCGCTTTTCTACGCGGGCGACCCGGATCGCGAACGCAAAGCGCTCAAGGTGCTCGACGAGGTCGGCCTGGGCGATCGCGTCTCGCACCGGCCCAACGAACTTTCGGGCGGCCAGCAACAGCGGGTGGCCATCGCGCGCGCGCTGGTCAACAATCCGGCGCTCGTGCTTGCCGATGAACCCACGGGCAACTTGGATTCCACCACAGCCGAAGGCATCATGACGCTCTTCCAGCGCTTGAACGACGGCGGCCGCACGGTGGTCATGGTGACGCACGACGAAGATGTTGCGCGCCATGCCAAGCGCATCGTGCGCTTGCGCGACGGCCTCGTCGTGAGCGACGAAGCCGTCACCTCGCGGATGATCGCCCCCGCCGTTCCGTAGGAGGGCAAGGATCGCTTGCCCTAATGGTGAGCGTTGATCAACCGCTCGCCCATGTCAAAACCCGCTTGCGCATGGCGGGACGTTTTACCTAATCTTGACGATTGGCACTCTCGATGCTATAGTGCTAAAAGCGGGAAGGGACGGCAAAGCTGGAGTCGGTCCGTGGGACGCGAACCCGCATATATTGGCGGAACATTCACCCTCATTTTCGGGTACAACCATTAGGGCAGCATATTCCGCGCCGTGAGCCGCCGGATTCATGGTCGACTGGCGTCGGCCAAGCTGAAATTCGAAGCGAGATTCACGAGCGCGAACCACATAACAGGAGTCGAAATTTCACATGGCATCGCAAACGCGCACGTCGCTGGGATTCGCATTAACGGGCATCCTCGGCGTGCTGATCGGGGCGCTCATCGTTGCTTGCGGATCCGGCAAATTGCTGGGTACCGCAGATAGCCCGACGGCCAGCGTCGCCGCCGCCGCGTCGTTACGCGGCGTCGTCAATCCCGACCTCGAGCAGCGCATCATCAGCGCAGTCAAGCAAGCTGAGCCGTCGGTCGTGCTCATCAAATCGACCGTGCATGGCGTGCAGCAGTATCCCTTCGGCAACGACCCATTCTTCAAGCAGTTCTTCGGGCAAGGTAACGGCGCGCAGCCGTACACCGCTCATGCCTCCGGTTCGGGTTTCATCTACAAGCACGACGGCGATACCGCGTACATCGCCACGAACGCGCACGTCGTTTGGAAGGCCGACAACATCGAAGTGCTGCTTTCCAACGGACGTAAGTTCCCCGGCACGGTCGTCGGCAAAGACATCCAGGACGACCTTGCGCTCGTGAAGATCACGGGCTCCGATCTGCCGGCAGCGCTTCCAATCGGCGATTCGAAAGCGCTTCAACAGGGCGAATTCGTGTTGGCAATCGGCGAGCCGGTCGAATTGCAGAACTCGGTTTCCTTCGGCATCGTCGCCAACGTCGACCGGCAAGGTATTGCGGCGGGCGGCCAAGACGGAATTCCGGCCATCCACTACAGCGACTTGATCCAGATCACCACGCCCATCAACCCGGGCAACTCCGGCGGTCCGCTCATCACCGACACCGGTGAAGTGGTCGGCATCAATGCTGTCGTCGACTCGGGCGCGCAGAACATCGGCTTCGCGGTGCCCATGCACAACGCCGCGCCGATCCTCGCCGACATCCACAGCGGCAAATATATCGCAGCCACGCATCCGTTCATCGGAGTCCAGATGGCGGCGCTCGATCAACGCTGGCGGAACTACCTCAACTATTCCGGCAAGACGGGCGTGCTCGTCGCGGCAGTCGTCGCAGGCAGCCCGGCCGACCAGTCCGGCCTGCAGCAAGGCGACGTCATCCAACAGATCAACCGCGAGACGGTCAACTCGCCCGACGACGTGACAAAGATGATCAAGGCCATGAAGGTCGGAGAAAAAGTCGCGCTGGTCGTCTGGCGGCAGGGGTCCGTGCAGCCCGTCGACGTGACGCTCGGCGACGAGAACAACTACAGCATCCCGCAAGGGTGATATATTCAGTTAAGTAGTAGGGCAAGCAACGCTTGCCCTAAACTTGGGCAAGCGTTGCTTGCCCTAATACGATTTCGGAGGAATCAACCAACATGGCAAAAGTCGTCGGCATAGACCTCGGCACGACAAACTCAGTTGTGGCGTGCATGGAGGGGACGACGCCCACAGTCATCACCAACGCGGAAGGCAGCCGGCTCACGCCGTCGGTCGTTGCGTTCACGAAGAGCGGCGAGCGGCTCGTCGGCCAATTGGCCAAGCGTCAAGCGATCACCAATCCCGATCGCACCGTGGCATCGATCAAACGTCACATGGGCACCGATTTCAAAGTGACCGTGGACGGCAAGAACTATACGCCGCAAGAGATCTCCGCCATGGTGCTGCAGAAGCTCGCGAACGACGCGAGCACGTACCTCGGCGAAAAAGTCACGCAGGCAGTCATCACGGTGCCCGCTTATTTCAACGACGCCCAGCGTCAGGCCACGAAAGATGCCGGACGCATCGCGGGACTCGAAGTGCTGCGCATCATCAACGAACCCACCGCGGCGGCGCTCGCGTACGGCCTCGATAAAAAAGGCAACGAGACCATCCTCGTCTGGGACCTCGGCGGCGGCACGTTCGACGTGTCGGTCCTCGAAGTCGGCGACGGCGTGTTCGAAGTGAAGTCCACCAACGGCGACACGCGGTTGGGCGGCGATGACTACGACAAGCGTATTGTCGAGTGGCTCGTCGCTGAGTTCAAGAAGGACCAGGGCATCGACCTCGGCGGCGACCGCCAGGCTTTGCAGCGCCTCACCGAGGCCGGCGAAAAAGCGAAGGTCGAATTGTCATCCATGACCCAGACGTCCATCAATCTTCCGTTTGTCACGGCCGATCAAAATGGGCCGAAGCACATGGACTACACGCTGACCCGCGCGAAGTTTGAGCAACTCACTGCCGATCTCACCGAGCGCTGCCGCAAACCGTTCGAGCAAGCCTTGGCCGATGCAAAACTGTCGATAAGCGAAATCAATGAAGTGGTGCTGGTCGGCGGCTCCACGCGCATGCCCGCCGTCGTCGATCTCGTCAAGCAATTGACGGGCAAAGATCCTCATCAGGGCGTCAACCCGGACGAAGTCGTCGCGGTCGGCGCGGCCATTCAGGCCGGCGTGCTCTCCGGCGACGTCAAGAACGTCGTGCTCCTCGACGTCACGCCGCTCTCGCTCGGTTTGGAAACGCTCGGCGGCGTCATGACGAAGCTCATCGAGCGCAACACCACCATACCTACTCGCAAAGCGCAGACCTTCACCACCGCTGAAGACGGACAGACGTCCGTGGACATCAGCGTGTTCCAAGGCGAGCGTGAGATGGCGAGGGCCAATAAGGCGCTCGGCCAGTTCCGGCTCGAGGGCATCGCGCCCGCGCCGCGCGGCATTCCCCAGGTCGAAGTCGCGTTCGACATCGACGCCAACGGCATCACCCACGTGAGCGCCAAAGACATGGGCACCGGCAAGGAACAGCGCATCACGATCACGGCTTCGAGCAATCTCTCAAAAGACGAAGTCGACCGTATGGTGCGCGAGGCCGAATCCCACGCCGACGATGATCACAAGCAGCGTGAAGCAGCCGACATCAGCAATCGCGCCGACCAGCTGGTGTACGTGACCGAAAAGACACTCAAGGAAGTCGGCGACAAGGCTGTCGCCTCCGATCGTCAGGACGTCGAAAAAGCGCTTGAAAATCTTCGCTCGTTGCTGAAGACCGGCACGCCCGAGGAACTCACGAAGGCGTCCGATCAGCTGCAGGAAGTCTCGCTCAAACTCGGCCAGCACATCTACGACCAAGCCAAGGCGAGCGGTGACGCGCAGGGCGCCGCGACCGGCAACGGTGCGACGTCCGCCGACGGCGCTCAGTCCGACGCGGGTGCGCCATCCGCTCCTCCTGACGGTGACGTCATCGACGCCGAATTCAAGGAACGGTAAGGCCCGCGCATGGCCGATCTAAATCCGCTCGACGAATACGATTCACTTTCGGGCTCTCCGCTCTCCGGCATCGACGACGTCGCGCCCGCCGATAGCGCTTCCGCAGATGCCGGACTGCAGTCCGAGCTTGCCTCCGCGAAAGCGCTGGCGGAGGAGAATCGCAACCTCTACCTGCGCGCGCTCGCCGATTTCGACAACTACAAAAAGCGCGTGGACCGCATGATCTCCGACCGCTCCGATGCCGGACGGCGCGACTTGCTCAAGCGCATCTTAGACGTGCTGGATAGTCTCGATCGCGCGGCCGCCTTCCGCCAACAGGGCGCGCCGCCGGAACAGCTCGTCGACGGTTTGCTCGCCACCGCCAAGCAGTTCGCCACGATATTGGAAACCGAAGACGTACGGCCGATCGACGTCGTCGGCAAGCAGTTCGATCCGGCCGTGGCGGAGGCCGTCGGCACCCGCGCAAATCTCGATGTGCCCGATCACACCGTGCTCGACGAAGCGCGCAAGGGGTACCGCATCGGTGACGACGTATTGCGCCCTGCGCAGGTCATCGTCTCCGTCGGCGACTGAGGAGCGCACCTCCGGCCTCCCAAAAGGACGTTAGATGTCCGTCCAATTCAAGGACTACTACAAGGTTCTCGGTGTCCCTAAGACGGCTGCGACAAAAGAGATCAAGTCGGCGTATCGTAAGCTCGCGCGCAAGTGGCATCCGGACGTCAACCCGACGAAAAAAAAAGAGTCTGAAGATAAGTTCAAAGAGATCGCCGAGGCCTACGAGGTGCTCGGGGACGCTGAAAAGCGAAAGACCTACGACACCTTAGGGCCCGACTGGCAGTCGCGCGCGCAACCCCCTCCCGGATATCAGCAATGGTCCACGCAAGGCGGGCCGCAGGGAGTCCACTTCGGCAACGGCGAGTTCGCGGATGAGGGATTCTCCGATTTCTTCCAGCAATTCTTTGGAAACTTCGGACATACGCCCGGTGCGCCGACCACAGCCGGGCGGCGCGGTCAACGCGGAAGGCGAGGTCAGGACATCGAGTCCGAATTCTCGTTGAGCTTGCGCGAGGCGTACGCCGGCGGACAACGCTCGCTCTCGCTGCAATCGCAAACGCAGTGCCCTCGCTGTCATGGCACCGGCACTGAAAACGGCAAGCTTTGCCACCAATGCCACGGAACGGGCGCGGTTAATTCGCAGCGCACCCTCGACGTCACGATTCCCCCAGGCGTCCGCGACGGTCAGCGGATCCGGCTGTCCGGTCAGGGCGGCCCAGGCATGGGCGGCGGTCAGAGTGGCGACCTTTACCTCATCGTGCGCATCACGCGCGACCCAACCTTCGAGCGCCGCGGCGACGATTTGTACGAAGAACATCCAGTCAGCGTCTACACGCTCGTGCTCGGCGGTGAGATCACCGTGCCGACGATGACCGGACATATAGACGTCAAAGTGCCCGCCGGTTCGCAAAACGGCCGCACGCTGCGCATCGGCGGCAAGGGAATGCCGCGGGTCGCAGCGGGCGGAGGCTTCGGCGACCTCTACGTAAAGCTCGTGGCGCAAGTGCCCACAAATCTTACCGACGATGAGCGCGAGTTGTTCAAGCAACTCGCGGAGAAGGCAAAGGCTCGCTGATGGATACCGAGACCAGCGAAGGAGTCTACGCGATAACGGCAGTCGTCGCGCAATTCGATCTGACGCCCGAAACGCTCGTTCGCTACGAACGGGCTGGGTTGTTACGACCGACCATCGTCAACGAAGTGCGTTTTTACACCACGGCGGATGTAGAGCGCCTCTCGACCATCCGCCGGCTGACCGATATCTGCGGTCTGAACCTAGCCGGCGTCGATGTCGTGCTTCGTCTGGTCGACGAGATCCGGACACTGCAGCACCAACTGGCGCCTTAAACCGGCGCCCGCTCCATCAGCGCCATAGTCGACCAGAGTTTCACATTGCGCGCTCTCAGCAGCCCCACGGCCCACAGCAGTCGCGCCATCGGCATTTCACGCCCAAGCCGATGCGCTTCGCCGACCATGTCGCGCTCCTCGCGCGGCAACCAGCCTTGGGCCGCGTGAAACGCAAGGCCGGTCTGTGGCGCGAACTGCATCGGCGCGTTTGCGGCCGCAAGCCCATGATGGTATCTTCGCGTGATCAGCGCGACGATCGCCGGTGAAGTTTGATCGAATAGCCACAACGCGAAGTTCGGGTATTCGTGCAGGTCGCGCCCGAGCTGCGCCACTTGTTCCTCGGAAAGATAGACGATAAGACCTTCGCTGAGCACCAGCACGCGGCGCGCGCGAGAATTGACGCGCGCGAACAATTCGCGCCGCGCAGCAAGATCGGCTAAGTCAAGCCCGATCCTCTCCACGAAGCACGATGCAGGGGCTGCGGTCAGCTTCTCGTTCTTGTACGCGATCATGTCCGGCAGATCGACCTCGATCCAACGCAACGACCCCGGCAGCGCGAGCCGCTGCGGCCTCGTGTCCAATCCCGCCCCGAGGTTGAGCACCGCGTCGCAGCCGAGGTTGACTTCGCGTAGGATGAGCTCGTCCATCACTGCCGTCCGCACGATCATCGACCATGCTGCGGAGCGGTTGAGGTCGGCCATGCGCTTGCCGACGTCGCCGGCGAGATCGCGGGCGAATGGGTCGCGGAAGATCGCGTCCTTCCGGTCGGTTTCGAGCGCGCGGTAGTAGGCTACCCAGCGTGCGGTATCACCGATCGACCGGATGCCTTCGACCCTGGGATCATTCATGCCGTCACCTGCGCGACGACGCGGACGCCGAACTTGTCGGCGAACTCGTCTCGCGCTTTAGAAGTGACCGTTCGACCGGCGATCGTCACGACGCGCACGCTCACGTGCGCGCTACTTTCGGGCGGCCCCGCGAATTGCAGGTCCAAGAATTGTGTGGGCATGAGCGCAAGCCATGTCGCGCGTTGCGCGGCCGCCAGTTCCCAGAAATGCCGCGCATCGAATCGCTCCGGGATGACGAGCCGCGAACCCGCCGCCACCGCCGCGACGAGCGCGGTGACGCCGTCGCCGTGGCCGAGCGGGATAGCGCAGATTCCGCGGTCCTCGGGCGTCATCGCAAGCTGGTCCGCGAGCCGCGCGGCATCCTCGATCAACGCTTCGTGCGTGCGCCGCACCGCTTCGAGATTGTCGGTATGGAATCGATAGGCCTCGATCGCGACATCGCCGGCTTCAGGATTGCCCCCGGCGACTGACTCTTTTTTTTCCACTGTTGCCGAGAGCAACGCGTCGAAGTCGCGAAATCGGGGAAGCGAAGGCGAACCGCCTATGGCGAAAACCGCCTCAAGAGAATTGCACTCTTCGAGAAGTCCGCTCAGTTCGACCAGGCGCCGTTCGTCGATGACGAGCGCGGTCGCGCAGCTCGCCATGATGAGGTCACGCGCGTCGGGCCCTTTGAGCATCGGGTCCACCGGCACGACGATCGCGCCGAGACGCCACGCGCCGAAGAGGCTGGTCGCGTAGCGCGCGCCATTCGGCAGCATCACTGCGAGCTTTTTGCCGTGCGCAAGGCCACCGCTCGAAAAGACCACCGCTGCGGCACCTGCGCGTAGATGCACGTCGGCGCGCGTCATGTCGGCGTGGTCGTCTGGAAACACGAGGGCGCTGCGCGTTGGGTCTTGCTCGGCACGAACTGCGACGAGGCCGGCCACTGATTGCGCTTCGGGGCGGTCCATGCGTGCCGCATTTGCCTCAAATCTCATCCGCCCTGCACCGCGTCAGACCAGGGCGCTCCGGCGGGCTGACCGAACTCTCTCCCGATAAAGCTTCAAGCGATCAGTAATCGGGAGACAAGACCACATGCTCGCACCGGAACGCAACGCCGAAGCGCTCGAGATGGAGCGCATGATCCTCGACACGGTACGCCGGATCACCGCCGAAAAAGTGGCGCCGCGCGCGGCTGAAATAGACGCGACCGGCATCTACCCCAAAGACATCCGCGATGTCTTCGCCGAAAACGAACTGTTCAGCGTGCCGTTCCCGGAAGAATACGGCGGTTTGGGCTCGTTCACCACATACGTTAAGGTGGTCGAAGAAGTCAGCAAAGCGTGTGCCACATCCGGTCTCATCATCGCCGTCCAAGAGCTGGGCGGGTTGCCGATCATGATCGCGGGCACGCCCGAACAGAAGAAAAAGTATCTGCCAAAGCTCGCGACGGGTGAGTGGATGGCTTCGTATGCGCTCTCCGAAGCCACGTCCGGGTCCGACGCGGCCAACATGCGGACGACGGCGATCCGGCAAGGCGATCAATACGTGCTCAACGGCACGAAGGTGTTCATCACCAACGTGGCTGTTGCAGATATTTGCATCGTGTTCGCCGTGACGAACAAAGAGCTCGGCTCGAAGGGCACGTCCGCGTTCATCTGTCATACCGACGATCCCGGATTCAAGCTCGGCAAGGTCGAGCATAAGATGGGCATCAAGGGTTCGCCAACCAACGAAGTCGTGCTCACAGATTGCCGCATTCCCGCCGACCGGCTGCTCGGCGCAGAGGGCCAAGGTTTCGGCATCGCGATGAAGACGCTCGATAAATCGCGGCCAGGAATCGCGGCTCAGGCGCTCGGCATCGCGCAAGGCGCGCTCGATTTCGCCGCCAAGTACATCCAGGAACGAGTCGCGTTCGGCAAACCGCTCTCGAAGCAACAGGGCTTGCAGTGGATGATCGCCGACATGGATTTGGACGTGCAATCCGCGCGGCTGCTGCTTTACGAAGCTGCACGACGCTGCGATGCCGGCGCCGACGACGTCACGTACTGGGGCGCGCTCTGCAAGCTCAAATGCGGCGACGTCGCGATGCGGGTGAGCACCGATGCCGTGCAGTTGGTCGGCGGCTACGGCTACATGACCGAGTACCCGGTGGAGCGCATGATGCGCGACGCGAAGATCACGCAGATATACGAGGGCACGCAGCAGATCCAGCGCATCGTGATCGGCCGCCACATCCTCGGGAAATGAAGCAATTCTGTTCTGTAGGAGGGCAACTGTACTAGGGCAAGCATCGCTTGCCCCGTTTTTTGGTGTGGGGCCGGCCTTTATGGCCGGCCTTCTTCATGTGCAAAAAAGGTCGGCGCACGGTGCCGTGAGTAAGGTCGGCCTCGATGCACGATTTTGCTGACCAATGGGAACAACACGGCGTCTACCTCAATACGGCAACCTACGGCTTGCCCCCCAAGACCGCATATGAGGCAACCGCGGCCGCGCTTGCGGACTGGCGGATCGGACGCACGAACGAAGACGAGTGGGAAGCGAGTACAGAACACGCGCGCAGGACGTTTGCCAGATTGGTCAACGTAAAGCCCGAGTCTGTCGCCTGCGGAGCCACTGTATCCGAGCTCATCGGCCTTGTCGCTGCTTCGTTGCCCGACGGTGCGCGAGTATTGACGGCAGAAAACGATTTCGCATCGACGCTGTTTCCATTCACCGTTCACGGCGGCCGCGGCGTCGCCGTGGACGCCGTCCCCCTAGCAAGGCTCGTCGATGCGCTCAGTGAGTCCTACGCAATCGTCGTCGTCAGTCACGTTCAGGCATTTAGTGGTGAGGTCGCAGATCTCCAGGGATTGAGCGAAAAATGCGCTCGCACCAAAACATTGCTGTGTGTCGACGCGACGCAATCGTGCGGATGGCTTCCCACCGATGCGAGCAAGATCGACTTCTACATATGTCATGCGTATAAATGGCTGCTCTCGCCGCGCGGCAGCGCGTTCATGGCGGTGCGCAGCGATCGCCTGCAGTCGATCATTCCGTTGCACGCAGGTTGGTGGGCGACTGACGATCCGAACAACAATCTATTTGGATTGCCCAATCGCATTTCTAAAAACACGGCGCGAAGAATCGACACGTCGCCGGCGTGGTTCTCTTGGGTCGGAACGGCTACTTCTCTCGATGTCATCTCCGAGATCGGTGTGGAGGTCATCGAAGCGCACGACATGCGGCTCGCGCGGCGATTCTGCGATAAGATGGGCCTGGCAGCCCCGGTATCGCCGATCGTGTATGTGACTTCCGGCAATAGCCTCGAACGATTGATGGCCAAGGGAATCCGCGCATCCGTACGCGCCGGACGGACGCGCGTTTCATTCCACATCTACAATTCGGAGGCCGACGTCGACAGCGCGGTCGCTGCGCTTGCGTGACAAAAGTGAACTTCGGTCTCGATCAGCCAAAGCGGCCCGACAAAGAAGTTGCTTACATTTCGATAGTCGATACAAACAAGGGACCGTCGTTACACGTTCTACTTCGTGGCCTTGTTTGATTACCGTAGGGCAAGCGATGCTTGCCCTCCTACATTTTCAAATCGGCACCGCCGACCATAAAAGTCGGCCCCACACGGAATAAGTCACCGCCTTGCAGTGATGAACCGCGCTAAGCCCGCGTTCGCCGGACGAAGGCGGGAGCGCACCGCGCCTAATGCGCGCCGCGCAAGCAGGTATCGACGGAAGTGATCGTTTTACCACCTGAGCGCACCGTTCCGTGCAGCGTGTACTTTGCCGCCGAGATGCGATCGAACGTTACGGCGATGCTTGTGTCGGGGTAGACGCTTCGGTAGGCGATGTGGTTCGGATCGCTGCCGGTCGCGCGCATGATCGTGACGGTTTGGTCGTCGAGAACGACCGCCGTCCAGCGGCTGTGCTGCGCGTCATACGCGACTAATTCTTCGTCGCCGCCACCCGCCCAGGAAGCGATCTCCCGCAACGTGTGGCCGTCGCGCTCGTAAGCGTACGTGGCATCGTAGACAAAGTTTACCGCTCCCGCGCGGTACGTGCAGTTCCACGATCCGACGAGATAGTGCAGACCGGCCAGGGGCGCCGCCGTTCCGCCGGCAGCCGACGAAAGCGTCACGAATGACCCGAGCAAGCCGATCACGGCAAGGGTCATCCCGAAGAATCTATTCATTTCATTCTCCTAAACCGACATTCCCAATTTGAGCGAGTTTTTTCGACGCTCAGAGGGGCGCTCCCCGGGCCGAGGGCAGAGCCGGGCGCCCTGGCGGCCGGAGTCATGTAGAGGTTCGCGACGAAAACCGACGTGAGCCGCGTCGTCATCAAGCGACGGCGACGACGACCAATAACAAATGATGTCGACGACTAGGGACGCGAACGATGAGCGGATTCAGGTCCCATGGGCAAGCGATGCTTGCCCTCCTACAGGATCGACGGGGCAAGCGATGCTTGCCCTAGTACAGGATGCCCTCGAACACGATTAACCCAGGCTGGCGGTTAGGACGCTTTCGCCGGCGCCGAGGGCGGAGAAGTACGTGGCTTCGGGGTGGTGTATCACGATCGCGACGGTGGACTGTTCCGGCACAAGTTGACTCGCCTCGGTGATGGCGAGGCCGATCTTCTCGCACGGCATGAAGCCGAAGAATATCCGGTGATCCTCGATGTTCGGACACGCGGGATAGCCCCACGAATATCGTTTGCCTTGCCCTGCGGGCAGCCCCAGTTCGCGGCGCATGTGGCGATGCACGAGTTCGGCCAGGCCCTCGGCGCACTCGACGGCGAGACCGTGCACGTAAAGCGCTTCTGAATACTCGCCGGCGGCCTGCAGCCGCGCGTAGCGTTCGGTCGCCTCTGCGCCCACGGTGACCGCTTGGAATCCGACGACGTCGCGCCGCTCTTCGTCGACGCCCCGGAAATAATCGCTGATGCACAGCCGCGGCATTGCGGGTTGTCGCGGAAACGAGAAGCGCGCTAGTTCGATCGCCGGATCGTTGGGTTGGAACAGCACGAGTTCGTCGCCGTCGGCCGCCGCCGGAAAATATCCGTAGACGGATTGTGGCTGGAGCCAGCCCGTAGCCAAAGCTTCCGTCTTCATCCGCTCGAATCGCGGCCGGAATTCGTCGTGCAGCAAAGCGCGCCACGCATCGCCCTTCGCGCTTTTCGCGCCCCACTGCAGGCGATAGAGCGAACGCACGTCGAGCGTGCGGAACACCTCGGCAAGACTGATATCACGCAACTCGCGCGCGCCCCAAAACGGCGCTTTTGGAATGGGCGAGTCCTTAGCGACCGAAGATCGCGCCGGCAAATCGGCACTCGCGGACGGCACGACCCGCGCAGCGCGCTTTGCGACCGCTGCCCGCGCGCCGGCCTCGGTCGTCGTGCGCAAATCCTCGCGCTTCGCCGGATTTTGCAGGGTATCCATCAGCGCGAGCCCTTCGAACGCGTCCTTCGCGTAGAACACGCCGGGAGCGTAATAGGTGTCGGGATCGACG
The DNA here is from genome assembly GCA_036511855.1 of Candidatus Eremiobacteraceae bacterium. Lineage (NCBI taxonomy): Bacteria > Bacillati > Vulcanimicrobiota > Vulcanimicrobiia > Candidatus Eremiobacterales > Candidatus Eremiobacteraceae > Candidatus Eremiobacteraceae bacterium. The sequence continues at coordinate 26,907 of DATCBN010000003.1, forward strand.
AACCCGATCCGCTGGACATACGCCCGATTGATCGCTGCGCCTCCGACGATAACGGGATAGCGGTGACCGTCGCGATGCAGGTCCTGAAGGCAAAGCGGCATCTGCTTGGAGGTGGAGACGAGCAGCGCTGAGAGCCCGATGGCGTCGGCGTTCACTTCAACCGCTTTCGCGATGATCGAGGTCACGGGCACCTGTTTGCCGAGATCGTGGACAGTGTAGCCGTTGTTCGAAAGAATCGTGTGCACCAAGTTCTTGCCGATGTCGTGAACGTCGCCAAAAACCGTAGCGAGCACGACCGTGCCTTTGGTGTACGAGTCATTTTTCTCCAAGAACTTTTCGACGTGCGAGACGGCCTTCTTCATCACCTCGGCCGACTGCAGCACGAACGGTAGGATGAGCTCGCCGGCGCCGAACTTGTCGCCCACATCCTTCATCGCGCCCAATAGCACGCCGTTCAGCACATCTACGGGCGATTGCGTTTCAAGTGCCTGGTCCAGCAGCGCCTCGATGCCTTCTTTCTTGCGGTGCAGAATGCGGCGGTGGATGCGCTCGTTGACAGGCAGATGTGAATCATCGTCGTCAATCGCGCCGTTGGTAGACGCCGCGCTGACGCCTTCGTAGCGGGCGATGACGCGCTGCAGGGCTTCGGGGTGCCGATTGAAAATCAGGTCCTCGACCAGCGCGCGTTCGTCTTGCATGATCAGCGCGTACGGCGTGATGTCCTTCGGGTTGACGATGGCCAGATCGAGGCCCGCCTCCACGCAGTGATAGAGGAACACGCTGTTAATCACCGCGCGCGCAGCCGGATTCAACCCGAACGAGATGTTCGAAACGCCGAGCACGGTGAGCACGCCGGGCAGCGCCTCTTTAACCGCACGGATGCCTTCGATCGTGTTGACGCCGGCGTCGAGATATTCGGGCTGTCCGGTGGCCAGCGTGAAGGTGAGCACGTCGAAGATCAGGCGCCCGCGCGGCAGCCCGTACTCGCCGCAGCACATAGCCTCGATCTGGCGCGCTACCAGCACCTTGTCTTCGATCGTCTTCGCCATGCCGACCGACTTTTCGATGGTCAACGCCACCACCGCGGCGCCATGCTCGATGGCGAGCGGCAACACGTCGTCGATCCGGCTGCGGCCGTTCTCCAGATTGACGGAATTGATGATGGCGCGGCCCGGATTGGTCTCAAGCGCGCGCTTGATGACGCGGGCTTCGGTGCTGTCGATCATGAGCGGCGCTTCGACCGACAATTCGAGGCGTTTCACGACCTCGGCCATGGCGGTGTCTTCGCCTTCGCGCTCGGTGAGGGCCATGCAGACGTCGAGCGCGTGCGCGCCGCCCGAGACCTGTTCGCGCGCGACCTCCACCAATGCGTCGTAGTCGTCGGAAAGGATCAGGCGCTTGACCTTGCGGCTGCCTTGCGCGTTGAGCCGCTCGCCGACGATGAGCGGCCTGGGCTCTTGCTCTAGAGCAAGCGAGGTCATCGCGCTTGCGATCTCTTGCGCGGGATGCGGCTTGGGGGTGCGCGGGTGCAAATCTGCCGTCGCTTCCACCAAAAGGCGGATATGCTCCGGGCCGGACCCGCAGCAGCCGCCGACGATGTTGGCGCCGAATTCGGCGACGAACGCGCGCAATTGATCGCGCATCCCCGCCGGCTCGAGCGGATAGATGGCGAGCCCGCCCTCGTTGCGCGGAATGCCGGCATTGGGTATGCACGAGATGTACTTCGATGAATGTTGCGCGAGGTAGCGGACCGCATCGCGCATGTAGTCCGGGCCGGTGCTGCAATTCATGCCGACCACGTCGCATGGCAGCGCTTCGAGGATGGCGTTGACCGCCGCGATGTCGGTGCCCAGCAGCATGCGCCCTTGCGTGTCCAAAGAAACCGACGCCATCACCGCCGGCCGCGGGCGGCCGGTCGATTCCGCATATGCAGCGGCAGCCCGAGCGCACGCCGTGACGGCGGCTCGAGTCTCCAATATGTCCTGCTGGGTCTCGACGAGCAGCGCGTCGACTCCACCTTCGAGCAGCGCCTCCGCTTGCTCGTGGTAGACGGCGTACAGATCCGCGTACGTCAGTTTCGAAAGCGACGGATCGTTCGCGGAAGGCAGCATGCCGGTTGGCCCGAGCGAGCCCACGACAAATCGCGGCTTCGACGGATCGCGCGCGGTGTACGCGTCGGCGAGTTCGCGCGCCAAGCGCACCGAGGCGATGTTGTGTTCGCGCATGGAATCGCCCAAACCGTATTCGTCGAGCTTCAATCGCGTGGCCTGAAACGTGTTGGTCTCGAGCGCATCGGCGCCGGCATCCAAAAACGACAGGTGCACGGCGCGCACCGCATCTGGCTTGGTGAGCGACAGGTGATCGTTGCAGCCTTCCTTGCCGCCGAAATCGGCCGCCGTCAGGTTCAAGGCTTGCAGCGTCGCGCCCATCGAGCCGTCGAACACCAGCACCCGGTGCGCGAGCGCCTCCAGGAACGGATGCTTCTCGTCAGTGCGCGGCATCGATGGCCTCAAGCGATGCCGGGTTTTCCAGCGCGGAGAGATCGCCGAGCGACGCGAGCTTGAGATAGCGCGCGCGCGCGACGCGCCGCATCATCTTGCCGTTGCGAGTGTGCGGAAGATCGGCCACGAATTTCACAGCCTTCGGCGCAAGCGCCTTGCCCAGATTTTTCGCGCAGAGCGAGACGAGCGCCGCGCGAAGTTCCTCTGTGGGCGCATTGTTCGATCGCAGCACAGCAAGGCAGACGACCGATTCGCCTTTCACGTCGTCGGGCACCGAAACCGCCGCGGCCTCTTTCACCGCCGGATGCGCGACCAACGCGCTTTCGTACTCCGCCGGACCCACGCGCTTGCCGGCGACGTTGATCGTATCATCCGAGCGTCCGAGGATAAACCAGTAGCCGTCCGCGTCGACGCTGCACCAATCGCCGTGAACCCAAACGCCGGGTATGCGATTCCAGTAGGTCTGCAGATAGCGTTCGTCGTCGTGCCAAAACGATTGCGTCATGCCTGGCCACGGCTGCCGTATGCACAGCTCGCCGACCGCGCCGCGCACTGAAGCGCCGTTACTATCGATGACGTCGGCGTCCATGCCAGGTACGGGCCCGTGGAATGCGCACGGCACAAGTGGACGCACGGGGAAGCAGCCCAAGATGCCGCCGCTGATCTCTGTGCCGCCGGAATAATTGATGATCGGGCAGCGGTCACCGCCGACGTGATGCGAGAACCACTTGTACGGCTCGGGGTTCCACGCTTCACCGCTCGACCCGAGGATGCGCAAGCTTGAAAGGTCGTGATTGTGCGGATGATCGTCGCCGTGCGCCATGAGCGCGCGGATCGCGGTGGGCGCGATGCCGAGATGCGTGGCCTTGTGGCGCGCCACCACTTCCCACAGGCGATCCGGCCTGGGATGGTCGGGCGTTCCGTCGAAGAGCACGATGGCGGCGCCGAGACCAAGCGCGCCCAACACGAGGAAGGGCCCCATCATCCAGCCCATGTCGGTGAACCACAGCATGCGGTCGCGCGGCTTGACGTCAAAGCAAAGATACTGATCGATCTGCACTTTGACCGGAAAGCCCGCATGGCCGTGCACGGCACCTTTGGGTTTTCCGGTGGAGCCAGATGTGTAGAGCAAGAGATAGGGGTCGTTTGCAGCGGTGCGCTCGGCCTCAAAGAAATCCGGCTGGCCTGCGGTGAGCCCAACCCAATCTACGACGCGATAGCGCCGTCCATCGGCCGCACCACCTGAGGAGCCGCCCAACACGACCACATGCTCGATGCTCGACACTTCATTCGCCGCAGCAAGCGCGGCCGACAGCATATCCACCGGCTTGCCGCGGCGCGAGGTGGAGTGCACCGTCAAAAGCGTCTTGGCGCGGGCATCGTCGAGACGCGAGACCAGCGCGGGCGCCGCATAGCCGGAAAACGCGGGCACGGCGACGGCGCCGATCCGGCCGATGGCCAAGAGCGCGATGGCCGTCTCGGGAACGAGCGGCATGTAGATGCCCACGCGATCGCCTTTGCTCACACCCAGCGTGCGCAGACCTGCCGAAAGACGGCAAACCTCGGTCAGCAACTCCTTGAACGTGAAACTCCGAGACGGTCCGCGCTCACCTTCCCAAACGAGCGCCTCGTCATCGCCGCGACCTGCCAACACATGCTTGTCCAAACAGTTGTAGGACGCGTTGTAGCGCCCGCCGACGAACCAGTTGGCGAACTCCGGCCCACGCGAGAGGTCGAGCGTCGTGGAATACGGCTCGAACCACGCAAGTCCGATGTGGGCGAGGAGGCGGTGATAGAACCCGGCGATGTCGGTGCGCGCCATTGCCCAGAGGTTCTCAAGGCTGTCGGCGCCGAGCGCCCGCATGGCGGCGGTGAGATTTGCCGATTCGATGGCAGCGGGTGTAGGCGTCCACACCGCGGCCGGGCGAGCGAGCGCGTCCTTCGTCATTCGAAGACGGATTTTAGTGCGATGCGGCTTAGATGCCTGCGCCGCTCGAGGTGGGAACTGCCGGCAGGGGCGATGCCGCCAATTGCGAGCGCACGATCTCTACGGCGCGCCGCAGTTGACCATCGGTTTCGAGTTGTCCGACGCTCTGAATGTCGACATCGGGAACCGCGACGTCGGGATCGATGCCGACGGCATTGAGGTCGTGGCCGTTCGGGGTGAGATAGCGCGCCGTCGTGATCTTTATCGCGCTGCCGTCCGGCAACGGATACACCGTCTGCACGACGCCTTTGCCGAATGTGCGGCTGCCCAAGATGACGCCCGCGCCGCTATCCTGGATGGCGCCCGACGTGATCTCAGAAGCGCTTGCCGTGTTGCCGTTCACCAGCACCACGAGCGGCCGCGGTGCGACCGCGGTGTCATCGGCATCGAACGTGGTCAGCGGTTTCGAGCGGCTGTCGATCGACACGATCGGCCCCTCGGGAATGAACTTTGATGACACGTCGACGGCCGCGTTGAGATAGCCGCCGCCGTTATTGCGAAGATCGAGGATGTAGCCCACGGCGCCGTCTTTGTCCAGCCGCGCGAGCGCTTCGTTCATCTCTTGACCCGTGCTCGAGCCGAAGACCAGAATTTGCACGTAGCCTATGCTCCCGGTCAGCATGCGCGCGAGCACGCTTGGCGTGCGCACGAAATTGCGCTTCAACGCAATGGTGATCGGAGCCGCCGTGCCCGGCCGCTGCACGACCAGGTTGACCGAGGTGCCGGCTTTTCCGCGCAGGAGCGCGCTCGCTTGGGGAATAGTGAGGCCCGCCGTGTCGTGGCCGTC
>DATCBN010000004.1 GCA_036511855.1 Candidatus Eremiobacteraceae bacterium
GTAGCCGTCGAGCAGGCCGTCGCCCGCGGGACCGATCACGCATGCGTCGACGGTGAAGTCTGTGTCGAGCGTGACGGCGCCGGTGAGGTGCACGTGACCCGATGCCGAGCCGGTGGTCGTGCTGCCGGAAGAGTCTTGCGATCCCGCGTCACCTTGCGAGGCCGAATCCGTAGCACTACTGTTGTGCGCGCAGCCGGCGGTCACAAGACCAAGGCATATGACAGACGTGAGCAAGAGCGAACGAGCATTATTCATCGTGATCTCCTTGAACGGGTGGGTAGTATCGCGTGTTCTCTTGGGCATCGTACGCTTGGCATCGTCCGAAAAGCATCCGAAAACCGGCAATATCGTCCCGGCGCAATGCCCAAACGTCGGCGTCAATAGCGGATGGCCGACACGAAGACAGAATGAGAATGGTTATGGCGATTGCAGGCCCCGAAGCCGGGTCGGACTGCCTGCAGATACAACTTTTCAGCCGACTGCAGCTTTTCTATCGCGGCGAGCCGCTCAAGTTCAACGCACCAGCCAAGACCGCCGCGCTACTGGCCTATCTCCTCATCAATCGCGACCGGCGCGTGACCCGCGAAACGCTCGCGTTTGCCCTGTGGCCTGACGAATCCGAAGAAAAAGCGCGCGCCAATCTGCGCCGCCACATCCAACTGCTGCAGCGCACGCTGCCCGCGGCCGCGCATCAACCGTGGATCTTAAGCGAGCGGGGCGAGGTCCAATGGAATCCGGAGAGCGAGTTCCGGCTTGACGTCCTTGATTTCGAACTTCTGAGCGGCGAGGCGGATAGCACCGCGGCCGCGATCGACTCGTATGTCGGCGATCTGCTCGCCGACAACTTCGACGATTGGCTTTTGCCCGAACGCGAGCGCTTGCGGCGGATGCAGTGCGCCAACCTCGAGCGGTCGACGGATGCGCACCGGCGCGATCTCGATTTCCGGGGGGCGATCTTGAGCGCGCAGGGGCTGCTCGCGCACGATCCGTGGCGGGAAGACACGATTCGCATGCTGATGTCGCTGCGCTACGAGTCGGGCGATCGCGCCGGCGCGCTCCGGGAATACGAAGCGTTCGCAAAGCGCTTGCGGCGCGATATGGATGTCGAACCGATGCCGGAGACGCAAGCTCGCTACGCATCCATCACGCGCAATGTCGGGTTGCCCGCGGCGAGCGCAGACGGCGAACCGCGGCGTGCGGCGGCCGGCCAGTTCGCGTTGCCATTCGTTGGGCGCGAACACGAACTAGCGCAGCTCAACGAGTGGTGGACGCGCGCGGCCCACGGTCACGGCCGGTTCGTGTTGATCGGCGGCGAGGCCGGCATCGGCAAGTCGCGCCTGATCGCGCAACTCAGCGGCATCGCCGAACGTCAGGGTGGGCGCGTCATCGCCGGCGGCACGACCTTTCCGGAGACGATGCCGTATCAGGCCGTTGCCGAAGCGTTGCGCGAGGCACTCGCGATGATCGCGGAACGTGAAATCGAGCCGATGTGGCTGGCTGCGGCGTCCGCACTTCTGCCCGAACTGCGCCAGATCGGGAGCGAGCTCCCGGCATTGCCCGTTCTCGAGGCCCCACGCGAGCAAGCGCGACTTTTCGAGGCGCTGGCGCGATGCGTCGAAGGAATCTCGCGCGCTCGCCCGCTGCTCATCATCCTCGAAGATCTCCACTGGTCCGGCGGCGCGACCGCCAATCTGCTCGAGTATCTCACTCGCCGCATTCGCGCCCTGCCGGTCTTGATTGCCGCGACGTACCGCAACGACAGCGCCGATCGCTCCCATCCGCTTCGGACTTTGCGCCGGACGCTGCATCGAAGCGGCGCATTCGGCCATCTCTCGCTCGGACGGCTCGCGCAGGACGAAGTCGAACGCTGCCTGGCTTCTATACCCGAGCTGGCGGACAAATCGGTCGACTTCGCCGGCAGAGCGCACGCGCTGTGCGACGGGAATCCGTTCTTTCTCGCGGAGATCGTGCGAGACTCCGTCGCGTCGAAATCGCCGGAGCCGGCACTTCCGCAGAGCATGGATGCGGCGATCGCAAGTCGCATCGGCCGGTTGTCGAACGATGCGAGCCGCATCGCTGAAGTCGCGTCCGTTATTGGACTTGCGTTCGATGTCGACGTGATCAGCGCAGCGTCGGGTCAGCGAGAAGAGCAGGTCCTTCGCAGCTTGGACGAGCTGTTGGACAGCTATCTCATCGTCGAACGAGGCGGGATCCATCTTGGGTCGCGATACGATTTCAGCTTCGCGCACGAGATCATTCGTGCACAGCTCTACTCGAAAATTCCGCAAGACGTCCTATTGCGCAGGCATCGACGCATAGCCCGGGTCATGGAAGAGCTCTACGCGCCTGCGGATATTCCGGCGTCAGAGCTTGCGCTGCATTTCGATCGCGGGGCGGAGCCGTCCAAAGCCGCAGCGTACTACCACATCGTCGCGCGCAACGCGCTCGCGGTCTTCGCGGATGAAGAGGCGAAACGTGCGCTGTGCCGGGCGCTTGACATCGGTGCCGACGACGTGCAGCGTAAGGATCTATTGCTCTTGAGAGAGGGCATCTATAGCCGCAGCGGCTCGCGGCCCGAACAGCTCGCCGACATCGTCTCGCTCAAGGAGTCGGCCATAGAGCTCGGCGACGAAGACGCCGGCCGCGAGGCGCTTCGCCGGCACATCGAATATGCTCGCGTCACGGGCGACGTCGACAGTCAAAAATCGTTGATGGACGCGTTGGACGAGAGCATCGCCCACGCTGACCTTGGAACGATGAGCGCGCACTGGCGCGCGACAGCCATGGAGCAACGCGCGGCGATGGGGATCGCCGCCGGCCAGTACGACGACGGAAGGGATCTGGCGCAACGCGCACAGAGCGTGTACGCCGCGCTTGAGGATGCCGGCGGCCAAGCGCGCGCGTTATGCCTGATCGCGGAATCGTATTCCCACCAGGCGCGAACGAGCGAGGCCCAGTCCGCGGTGGACTTGGCGCTCGCGTTCGCTCGAACCAGCGCCAACGAGTCGCTTGCGGCGCACGCGTTATCTGCCGCCTCGCTCGCGGCTCACTTGGCTGCCGACTACGATCGAAGCAGAAGCTTTGCCCTCCAAGCGTTGCAGATATACCGTGCCATCGGCGATCGCGAAGGAGAAGCAGACTGCCTCTCTCGTCTTGGGAACATCGACAGCCGCTTGTTCCATGTGCACGACGCGAGCAATAATTTCGCCAAGGCCGCCGGGATCTACAAAACGCTCGACAAGCGCCGCGGCGAAGCAGTGGTCATGTTCAATACGGGCCTGCTGTTCCTCAAAGTCGGCGAGTATGAGAGAGCGCTCTCCGGTTTCCGGCAAGCGAATGAGATCTTCGCCGTGCTCAATGATCTGCGCGGCCGTGCGGTCTGCGCCGTCAACGTCGGGATGCTTGCTTATTTTCAGCGCCGGTACGCCGCATCCCGGCGGCTGTCGCAGCAAGCGCTGAACCGGGCCCGACAACTCAGCAGTCCATACTTGGAAAGCGCGGCGCTGGGGAATCTCGGAGCTGCGGAGCGCGAATTGGACATGCTCCCCGACGCGATTGCACACTGCGAAGAAGCGCTGCGCATCAAGCGCGGCATGACGGGCAGTGCCGACATCGGCTCGGACCTTGCCGACCTGGGACTTACCTATTTGCGTGCCGGCGATCGTACGTCGGCGATCGCGGCGGCCGACGAGATTCTGAGTCTCGGCAACGACTCGCTGGAAAGCGTCATGTATCCGCAAAACGTGATCTGGAATGCGGCGCAGATATATGGCGCCCTCGGGCTGCAGCAAGAGCAACAGGCAGCGGTCCGGCGCGCTTCAGCCGCGCTTGACAAGCGTCGCGCCCTGATCCCGGATGACGCGTGGCGCCGGACCTACGACGAGCTGCCTTTCAACCTTGCCATCAAAGCGGCCGCTGAGGTGGCTGTCGGCTCGCTCTAACGTCGAAATCGGACGTATTTCGGACGTGCTCGCGGTTACGATGCGTGGGTGGACACTAGCATAGGCCGCACCAAACACATCTTCGTCGTCGAAATGTGGCGCGAAGGATCTCCCGACGAAACGCTATCGTGGCGAGGCATGGTCAAACATGTCGCCCACGGCGAGCAGCGTTACTTCGTGGATTTCGGTGATCTCACGCGCTTTTTGATGCTGCGGCTGCAAGCGGACCATTCACCTGAAGGGGACCAATCATGACGAGATTACCGTTGCCACTCGTGTGCGCCATCGTAGCCGCTCTCACGTTGGGCTTCAGCGGATGTGGCCAGAAGAGCGCCGACACATCGAGCAAGCTGGTTGTCTCGAGCGCGAGCGCCGCGCCGGACGCACAAGCGAGCTCGACGGACGCAAGCGATAGCAGCGGCGTGATCGACTACCGGACCAAGGATCCCGCAACGCTCGGCATTCCGCTTTACCCGGGTGCGAAGACAACCGAGGGCGGCAGCGTTGGCTCGAGCGACAAGACCGGCAGCGGCCAGGTGGTGAATCTCACGAGCCCTGATTCTTTTGACACCGTGTACGGCTGGTATAAATCGCAGCTCCCGGCCGACGCACAGAAGATGAAGACCAGCGTCATGGGTGCGTCAACCGCGACGTTCCAAGTGGGGCCCGGTGACGAGAAGACCGGCAAGTTCGTGACGGTCAGCAGCACCGGAAAGGGCGACACGTTCATCACGCTGAGCGTCGGAAACTCGACGGGGGCCGACGCCGGATCGTCGCCTGCGCCTTCGAATGCGAGCGCGGACCAATCAACCGGATTGCAGCATGACGATCTCGGCACATTTGGCGTGCCCACGTATCCGAACGCCACGGAAAGCGTCATGCTTCCGGCGATGATCGGCGACGAGGGAAAATCAGAGCACGGCCAGCTTACCACCAAAGACTCTTTTAGCACGGTGTATGCGTGGTACAAGCCTCGTTTGCGTGCGGGCTCTGAGGACGCAGAAGCGGCTGCGAGCAATCATATCAACAGCGACGGGGACGAAGGCGCGATGTTCGAGATCAGCAAGGACCCCGAATTCAACGTCGTGATAAGTCGCTCGAAGGGTGACGACGAGACCACGGTGGTGTTCCTGAGGCTGACGAAGGTCAAGTAGTGTAGTAGGGCGAGCGTCGCTCGCCCAAAACAGCAGATGTAGTAGGGCAAGCATCGCTTGCCCAAAAAAAAATTAGGGCAAGCGATGCTTGCCCTAGTACATTTGCCCTCCTAAATTTTCCCGTGGGCAAGCGATGCTTGCCCTAGTACATGTGCCGTCCTACATTTTCGTCTACTTACGAGGCGGTGACGGTCACCGCGACACGGGTGGCTTTTGCGTTCACCTTGACTTGCGCGGTTGAGCCGTTGGTCGTCACGCTCATGTTCCAGTCGCCGCCGGCACCGGCCAACGGCACGACTTGAAGTTCGACGCGCTGCGACGCACCCGGCGCCAGCGTGATCGCAGTTTTATTCGGCTCGCAAACCTTCGGCGTGCAGAACGACAGCAGCCAGTGCGCGGGCACGCCGGTCGCGACAAAATGCACCGTGCGCGTTTCCGCGGACGGATTGTGCACCATGACGTAGAGCTTCGCGGGCGTCGTCGTGGTGGACGTCGTCGTGGTGTTTCCGCTCACCGCGAGATGCCATGGCATCGGGTTGAGCGCGACGTATTGTTCTTCGGCTTGTTGTCCGACGATGGAATCCGGCGTCACCGCCGGAGCGTTCCTGAGTACGGCGCGCGCAGCGGCGACGTTGCCGGCCATGAGATACGTGCGGCCCGTCTTCAGCCAGACGCGCCCCAATTCGTACGCGGCTTTCTTCTTCGTCGGATCGGCGGCGTAGGTCGCGGTCGCAAGCGCGAGCGCTTTGCCTTCGGCAGCCAAGGCTGCGGTATAATTCTTGGCGCCGTTGTTCGCCGACGCGAGGGTGAGCCAGTTTTCCGGATCGTCCGGCGCGATGTTCGCGGCGGATTGCGCGTAGGCGACCGCGGCAGCGTATTCTTTCAGTTCATAGGCGGCGGAGTATCCCCCGCCGTACGCATCGACGTCGTCGGGTGTCAACGCGATCGCCATGTCGAACTGCTTTTGCGCGTTGGTGAAATCTTCGGCGTCCTGGAACGACTGACCGCGGAGCATCGCGGCTTGAGCGCCGTCCTTCTTCGCCTTGTCGTCGGTAGGCACCGGTGCCGCGGCGGCCCGCGCCGCATAGGCATCCGCCCAAACCACATTCATGGCATCGCGAAGCTGCGTGCTCTTATAGTAGTCGATCGTGGCCGAATCGTCGGCGTTCTGCAGTTTGTCGAGTCTGTCGGACGCAGCTTGGCCCGCGGCGATCGCGTCGTCGACTTTGCCTGCTTGAATCTGTGCGGCGATGGCGGCGGTTCCCGATGTGGCGGTAGCGTAGAACGCGGTGGCTGTCTTCGAATCCGGCACCGGCCGGCCTGCGATTATCGCGCCGAGCGCGAGTGCCATCGTGGGCGCGTCGAGCTGGTCGACTTGCCGGTAGCGGACGATCCCGTTGCGGTCGAGCACGAACGTGGTTGGTATCGCCCGAATATCGTAATTCTCTTCAACTTTGCCGTCGCCGTCCAGCGCCAGACGGTACTTCACACCTTTTTGCTTCGCCCACACCGAGACGAGTTGCGCGCTCTCGCGATCGTCGACACCGACGAAGATGACGCCGTTGCTCGAGAACCGGCGCTCGGCCGAGATGAGGTCCGGCGTTTCCGCGCGGCACGGCGGGCACCACGTCGCGAAGAAATTGACCACGACGACGTGACCGCGCAGCGCCTTCAGATCGATGGATCCTCCGCCGATCTGCGGCAGGGTGAAGGTGGGGGCGGTCGACCCGTTCGTGGGCGAAGCTGCGGAACTTTTGTCGGCGGACGCGGCCGTGATGGCGGCGACGGCCGCGAATGCGAGGCACAAGGATCGTGCGCTGTTCATGGATGGTGCTTTCTCAAAGATTTAAGAGCGAGCAAGGTCGGCGGTTGCCAGGTTGATTTTTCAAAGTGGAAGTGTTAGAGTCTTTCTACGCAAGCTGCCACCCACCATGGCCGCGCGGCTCTTTTCTATTTTCGTTTGGTGAAAACCCCGAGGAATCGAAGAATTGGCCTTCCAGGACCGGACCCTCACCTGTCGCGACTGCAGCGCGACCTATATCTTCACCGCCGGAGAGCAAGAATTCTACGCGCAGAAGGGCTTCCAGCACGAGCCCACGCGCTGCGTTTCGTGCCGGCAAACTCGCAAACGCGACCGCAGCAACGGAGGGCCGGCAGGTGAACGCACCATGTACGACGCCGTTTGCTCGCAGTGCGGCGCGGCGACGCAGGTGCCGTTTTCGCCGCGGGCCGACAAGCCGGTCTATTGCGCGGAGTGCTACAAAGCGGTAGTCCCGCGCCGGACGCGCGCGTAGCATATGACCTAGAGCACAGGTCCCCAATCGTTAGTCTTGTGTGAGAAGGCGTCCCGGCGGGGTGCCCTAGCGCAGGCCGCAACGGCCGGGGCGAGAATCAATCCGGTAGTCGACACCTATTCATACGGTAGAAACCGCTGTAGCGCGGGCGACCGATTGTGCTTGCCTGGGGACCATCGATGCACCTTACAGCCCGCGCGCTCCGTCGCGCGATCGGAGCCGCCTTCATCGTCTGCGCTTCAACCCTTGTGGGCTGCAGCGGCGACGGTTTATTCCCGGATGGCGGCGGCCCTCATTCAATGCCCGCCGCGCAACTGGACCATCTGGTGCGAGGCGCGGCAAGCGCCCACGGATTGTCTGCGGCTCTCGTTCGCGCCGTCATCGACGTCGAGTCCGGCGGCGATCCGTCTGCGATCTCGAGTGCGGGTGCGATGGGGCTCATGCAGTTGATGCCCGGCACGGCCAGCTCGTACGGCGTGGCCGACGCGTTCGATCCCAACGAGAACGTCGACGGCGGCTGCTCGTATCTGCACGATTTGCTCGGCCGTTACCACGGCAATCTGAAGCTCGCGCTTGCCGCGTACAACGCAGGTCCTGGCGCAGTGGATAAATACGGCGGCATTCCGCCTTACGCGGAAACGCAATCGTACGTCCGCAACGTTACGGCGCTATACGCAGCGGCAACCGCGTTGCCCAGGCCCCGCCGGTAAGCTTTAGAAAATGGCCCGCGTGACCCCCAGCCAAAGCAGCATCGCCGCACGGTCTTCCGTCAGTGCTAGCGCGCTTCATCAGCCGCTCGAACTCGACGCAGCCGAGCCCGGCGAGCGCCTCGATTGGCTTTCCGCAGGCCAAGGCTATCGCGCGCCGGACTCGCCCAAGCACGGGCTGAATCTGCTCAACCGGATCTCTATCCTCGATCGCTATCTGCTCGGGGAGATGCTGTCGCCGTTCGCGCTCGCGCTCGCGATCATCACGCTTCTCCTGATCATCAATCAGCTTTTCCTGGCCGCCGACTACGTCATCAATAAAGGCGCGCCCGCAGTGCTGGTCCTGCGCTATTTAGTGCTCCAATTGCCGGCGCTGTTCTATCTCGCGTTCCCGTTTGCGAGCTTGGTGGCGGTCCTTCTCGGGTTCGGACGCCTGGCCGGCGACAACGAAGTCACCGCTATGCGCACGAGCGGCATCAGCGTGCATCGGATCGCCGTGCCGTGCTACGTGCTCGGCCTACTACTTTCACTGACGTCGTTCGGCATCAACGAATCGCTCGCGCCGTATGCCGATAAACGCGCCGAAGACACGTTCCGGCAGATCATGTATCACTCGAGCCAGCCGATCATCGAGCCCGACCAATTCATGCGCACGCCCGATGGCCAGCACATGATCTACGTGGGATCGATCGATCCGACATCGGGCGCGATGCACAACATCGTGATCGAGACGTTTGGCAATAACCCGAGCCCCGATTCTATGCAAGCCGCTACGGGCCGGCAAATGGACGGCAAGATCGTCCTCACGGACGGTGTGTATACGAAATATGGCCCCGACGGCCTCGTGACCACGCAGAACAAATTCAAGACCATGGAGTTTCCGCTCGGCGATGCGAGCGTACTCTACTCTGGAGCGTTCTCGCCGTTCGCCGAGAATTCGAGCCAGTTGAGGACCGAGATCAAGAACCTCAAAGCCAGTGGCGAAGACACCAAGAACCAAGAGATGATTCTCGAGCAGAAGTACGCCATGCCCGTCGCGTGCCTGATCAGCATCCTCATCGCCGTGCCGCTTTCGATGATGTTCGGCAAGTACGGCCGTGGGGTAGGTGCGTTGATCGCCGTCGCAGCGGTGCTCTTGTACTACGCGGCGATGGCCATCGGCGGCGCGCTCGGCAAGAACGGCGCCGTGCCCGTATTCGTCGGCTCGTGGCTGCCAAATGCGGTGATGGCGGGAGTCGGCGTAGCACTGCTCTTCAACGATAGGCGCTGATGCGCACTGATCAGAGGTAGGGTCGATCGATTGATCGTCCGCCGCACGCTTGGCCAATTCGCGCACGGAGCAAGCAAAGCGTGCGCCGTCGCCTTGTGCGTTGTGCTCGCATTTCCGCCAATGGCGGCGCTTGGCACCGGGCGCGTTCATTCGGCCACCGCACGGGCGAAGACACACCATAGCTCGGCTGGCCGCGTCAACTCAGCCTTAGCGGAAGCGTTAAGTACGCCGGCACCAACGGCCACACCGACAGCGAGCCCGGCGGCGAGCCCGCTCCCGAGCCCCAGCATGAGCCCGATGCCCACGCCGACGGCGCCGCCGGCGGTCTACGCGACCGAGCCTCCCGACAACTCCGACTTCCCCAACTCGAACAATTCCGGCGGGCCGCCCGAACCAAACGCGACGTTCGCTCCTGCGCCCGGACCGTCTGCTTCGGCGCCCGCTGGGGTTCCGGCGGGCGACATTCGGATCACCGCGGACCGCATCGCCGGCAACGCCAAAGGTGACATGACGGCGCAAGGGCACGTCCACCTGACGACCGACAGCGTGGACATCTCGGGCGATCAAGCCGTCTACACCGCGGTGGACAAGACGGTGAGGATGACCGGCAACGTCCACTTTGTCGGCGCCGATGGCGACACGGCAACGGCCAAGTCGCTTGCGTTCAACACCGAGAAAAACACGTTTGCGATGTTCGACGTCGCCGGCCAGACCAACGCGGTAGCGGTTCAGGGCCAGCCGATCCAGGGCTACATCTACTATCGCGGCCAGGAAGTCGACGTCGCCGCCGACGGCCACTCGATCATCCGTCATGGCTGGATCACGACGTGTTCGCTCAATCACGTCGCGTATCATATCACCGGCAAAGAGATCGAGATCCGGCCGCACGACCGCATCATCGCGCACAGTTCCGCGCTGTATCTCGGAGGCTTGTTGGTGGCCGCGCTCGGCATCGTCGTGTTGCCGCTATCGGCGGAGGCGGCGCACCGTTCGTCCGCCATCGCGCCGGACTTCGGCTACAACTCGACCGAAGGCTACTTCGCGCGCACGTACATCAATTTCTATCGCAGTCCGAACTACTACGGCACCTACCACGTCGACTATTTTCAGAAAGTTGGCGTCGGGCTCGGAATGGACGTGTTCTTCGCGCGCAAAGACGGCAAAGGCAGCGGCTACGGCTCTTTTTATACATTGCAGAACAACGCGTACGAGCGAAATCTCAGCGGCCAGAAGAGCTCGTATCAAGCCCAGCTCAGCATGTCGCGGATGCTTGGTCATCACGTGACCGGCTCGCTGCAATTCTCTTACAGTGGCCAGAGCGTGGTGGCGTCCAACATTCCATCGTCCACGACAGCGGGTTTGACCTTCACGCACGCCGGCGCGCGCAGCACCACGACGTACATCGGCAATCTGTCGAGCAGCGGACCATCGAACAGCATCGGCGCCAGCGTCAACCACACGATCAACTTCACGCCGACGTTCAGTCAAGTTGTGGGCCTGCAGTTTCAGGGCAACACCAATCCGCTGAACTACTCGCGTCAGATCAACTTCACGAGCGACACGCGCTTTGTGGCCAGCGCATTTGACGGCGACTTAGAAATCTCGACGTCGCACGGAACGCAGATCACGCAGCCCGGGCCGCTTGTGTCGCCGTTTCCGTCGCCGCTGCCCACGCCGATGATCGCCAACACCAACGGCTTTCAGAAGGTCCCCGAACTCACGCTGCGCGCGGTGCCGTTTCAAATCTCGTCGTTGCGGCTTCCCGTAGAGGTCACCGTCACGGACGGCATCTATAACGACCAGTTCGACAACGCGCCGAACGGCATCAAGACTTCGCGGCTCGATCTCACGACGCAGATCGGCAGCGCATTTTTCCCCGTCGGTCAAAGCTCGGACGTCACCGCGACCGCGACGCTGCGACAGGACGCGTATGGCACGGGGGATCTGCTCGGGACCGTCGGTGAGGACGTCAGCTTGCGCACCCTCTTCGGCACGCATGCCGACAACACGCTGTCGTACACCAGCTTGAGCGTGCGCGGCTATACGCCGATGCCGTCGTTCGATTCGGCGTTCGGCACGGATGATCTCGGCGAAGATCTCAACATATACAACGGCAACAAGTATCGATTTTCAGCGACCACCAGCTACGACTTCCACCAGAAGTTCTTGAGCCCGGTCGCGTACCAATTGCTGTGGCAGCCGGCGCCGCTGGCGAGCCTCAGCCTCGGCACGACGTACGATCCGCACGGCACTGCGGGCGTCGAGCGGCCCGGCTACTCACCGCTCAACATCGCGCTTGCGACGCCCATCGGCGCGGACGATTATTTTCAGATGCAGTCCAACTACGACTTCAAGCTGCACGGCTTGCAAAACCAGTCGTATTTCCTAACGCACACGGTGAATAATTGCTATCAGGTCCGCGTCGCGTACCGCCAGGCGCTGAAAGAAGTGGATTTCTCGGTCAATCTTCTCGCGTTCCCGAACCAAGCGGCGAACTTCGGCATCAACAGCAACGGGCCGATCATCGCCCAGAGTTTCGGCCAATGACGAGCGTGGCGCTGCGGTTACTGATTCGGGATCGGGATGACGTCGATTTCGCCGCCGAGGATGTACGCGTTGGGATCGGACGGACCGCCGCCGGGTTTGCTCGCGCACGCCTGGAACGTGTAGACGTTTTTCGTCGACAGGCTGATGTTCGGAATGGTATCCTGCGAATTCAACCCGCACGTCATCTGGTCGAGGGCGTTTCCGTTTTCGTCGGCCGTGAACAACTGGACGAAGAGATTATCGGGCGTGGGCTGCGGATTGGCGGAAGAGGTCGGGCCCGGCGACGGAGTTGGGCGGACGTCGAGCTCCGAGATCGGGATGGTGATCAACATCGCGTTGTTGGTGCCGCCGGAGAAGCCCGCATTGGTGAAAAACGTGAATTGGTTTGCGGAAAGAAATATTCTCTGCCAGCGCACGAGCGTTTGGCCGATGCCGATGAACGACTTGTCAGCATAGTAGAAATTGTTCGTCGGAAGGCCGGTGATGCAGAAAAAATTCTGCGTCTGCGCGGGCGGGCACACGCCGTAGAAGAGCTCCTGATCCCAGTGCCCGTACGTCAGGCCTTGCGCCTCGGCAAGAGTTGGGTAGCCTGGCTGCTCCGGCGCGCCGTAGACGTTGTTCGCCCCCTGATTGATGTTCAACGCGATGATGTACGAATTGTTGCTCGGGGTGATGCTGCCGTTTTGCGACACGTAGAATTTGAACGTGATGGTGCCGGCTGCGGCGATCGTGCCGCTGGGCGGGAACACGGGGCCACGGCCGCATGCGGCGATCGCCACCGCGCCGAGCGCGACGGTCGCAGCGAGAGCGCGCCAGAAGCGGGTCGCGCCGATGGCTAAAGTCACATCCGGATCCTTAACGTATTGGGCGAAGTTTGGCATCGCATTTCTCGCGCCGGTCGCCCTCGCACTTGCTTTTCCGAAAACGGATTGGTGGCCGCTTTCGTTCATCAGTCTCGCGCCGTTGTTCTGGCTGTGGAGCAACGCGTCCTGGAAATCGGCCTTCTGGTGGGGCTGGCTCTCGGGCACCGTCTATTTCGGGCTCATGCTCAATTGGGTTCCCAACTCGCTCGGCGATTACATCGGCGCGTGGACCATCCTCGCGCTCATACTCTTGGCGAGCTGGCAAGGGCTAGCGTTCGCCGCGACCGCTATCGTCGTGTCGTTTATCCGGCGCCGCGGATTCGGGTTCGGCGCGCTGTGCGTGTTCGCCGCGCCGGCCGCGTGGTTCACGATCGAGTTCGCGCGGACGCGAGGCGGGATGGGTGTGCCATTCGCCAGCCTCGGGCTCGTCGCGGCGCACGTGCCGTGGCTGCTCCCCATGGCGGCATACGCCGGCGTCTACGGCGTCGGGGCCATCGTCGCATTGATCAACGGTGCGCTGACCGGCATCGTCTGGGGCACGGCGCGCGGGCGGACAGCCGGCTGCGCCGCCATCGTGGTGATCGCGCTGCTGGTGACGGCGGGCGACATCTCGCGCGCGCACGTCGTTCAACCGGCGACGCGGTGGAAAGTCGCGATCGCGCAAGGCGATATCTCGCAACGCGTCAAGTGGAGTCCGAGCATCTTCGCGCACACGATCCAAGTGTACAGCGATCTCACGCATCAGGCTGCGAAGAGCGGCGCGCGCATCGTGGTGTGGCCGGAGACGGTCGTCACGGCGTATCCGCTTCAGGAGCCGTGGCTGCTGCACGACCTCGAGGCCATCGCGATGTCGTCGCGCGTGTGGCTGGTGGCCGGCACCGTGGACAAATTGTCGCCGCGCGGTTATCGAAACGCGGTGATCGATATCACGCCCAAGGGCACGCTCGCCGACGTGTACGAGAAGCATCTGCTCGTGCCGTTCGCAGAGTTTCTCCCGTTTGATGGCGTCCTGCGCAAGCTACCGCTGTTGAATCAGGCGTCCGATTTTTTCCCCGGCCCGGGCCCTCATCTTCTCCCCGCGGATGCGGTGCCATTCGGCGTCCTCATCTGTTATGAATCCGGATTCTCGTCGTACGCGCGGCAGACGGCGAACGCCGGTGCGCAGGCGCTGATCATCGTCACCGACGACGCGTGGTGGGGCGACACGTCCGGCCCATACCAGCACTTGGACATGGCCGTCATCGATGCGGTCGAAACGGGCCGCTGGGTCGTGCGCGGCGCGGCCACCGGCGTCTCCGCCGTCATCGATCCGCACGGAAGCATTGTCTCGTCGCTGCCGCTCGACCGGCAGGGACTCCTGGTCGCAAAGATCGGCGGACCCATCGACACGCCCTACGTCCGCTTCGGCGCTTTGTGGCTCGTGCTGCTCTCCTTGGTCATGCTGGGCGTCGGATTGGGCCGGGGCCGCGCGCGCACCGTAGGATGGCGTTCGGCACGAGGACCGGCGTGATTGCAAGCGACCGCAGTGGACGTCCGACGTGGCGCTTCTGGCTGATTGCTGTCGCGGTTCTCTTTCTGGGCGGCTACCTTTATCTGTTCATCAGCGCGATTCTCGCGCCGCCAATGCCGCCGTTGGTCGGCTCCAACTCGGTGGTCATGCACACGCTGCACGTGATCGGCCAGCATGGGCCGAAGCTCGGCTGGAGCTTCAGCGCGGATTCGTCGTCCACGTCGCTCGACGGCGCCTACACGACGTATCAAAATGTCCGCGACGGCACGTACTACGATCACGGTAAACCGGCGTATCACATTTCCGCGCGTCAAGTCACGCTGGACACGCGCTCGCAGAACTACGCGGCCACCGGCGACGTGCACATCTGGGCGGTCACCGGCGTGCAACCGCGCGACATCAGAGCCGACGGATTGACGTGGAATCAGCCGCTGCAGACGCTCACATGCCCGACCAACATGACGGTGCACTATAGCGGCTCCACGTATAGCGGCGCCAACCTCATCGTCAACTTCCGCGACGGCACCATTCACACGGGCCCGTCCGCAGTGACCTACGGCAAGGACAAGAAAAAGCCGTAGTGTACTAGGGCAAGCATCGCTTGCCCCATCTTTTCCTTGTTTTTGTAGGAGGGTGAGCAACGCTCACCCCGTTTTTGTCTTACCCTCGTACTAGGGCAAGCATCGCTTGCCCCAGCGGCTCCAAGACGTGACGTTGTGATTGTGCCGCGACTGCGAACGCCTCCTCGTCATCCGCTCGTTGACTACTCGGGTCCGCGAGTGTTCTTCATTACGTTTTGCGTCTGGAATCAACGCCGGATATTCGCCATGCCTGCGGCTGCTGAGTCCATGCGCGATGTCATCTTTCGGTATCGAGAACGCCAGTGGTATTGGCTTCTTTCATACTGCGTGATGCCCGACCACGTCCACATGTTGCTGAAACTTCGATCTTCCGATCGCACTCTCTCGCGCGTAGTCGCTACGTTGAAAATCGAGCGCATGAAAAGCCTAAACCGCAGAGGCGAGACGCTTCGATGGAAATATGGCTATTACGACAAGATCCTGGTGGCAATGACGCGGAATTCGGCATCGCTCACTACATAACGCAAAATCCTGTGAGGGCCAATATAGTCGACGAGTCGGGCGACTATCCGTTTACGGGGATAGTCGATCGATTCTGGTAAGTTTAGACGCGGTGTTTGGTTGGGCAAGCGATGCTTGCCCTAGTACGGTTGCCCTTCTACGGCCGATAAAAAAACGGGGCAAGCGATGCTTGCCCTAGTACCGTTGCCCTCGTACGTGACGCTGATCAGATTATTTCTTGGCGAGTTGCTGTTTGAGCCAGTCGATGGCTTTGACCGGCGTGGGATCTTCGCCGTAGGCGAGCGCGAGGTAGCACGAGGCGTAGTCGCCGGTGTAAACAAGCGACATGGTGCGCGCAAACGCGCTCGACCCGCTCGCCCACGCCTCGTCGATGCGAACGTGGCGGTCGGCGAGAAGTTCCTTCGTGAGTTCGACGCGCCGCACGATGTGCGTGGGCTCTGTGTGGTCGCGCAAAATGACGACGCTCAAATTCTTTTCAACGCCCGCTTGGCCATGTGTTCCGCTCCACCCGACCGTTTCGTTGTGATTGAGCTCCGGGAACACGTTTGCCGCGGCGAGCGCCTTGGCGTTTTCCGAAATCTGCGTCTTCCAGCGGTAGGCCACGACGCCGCGCTCGGCTTGCGAACCGTAGACAATCGGGATCTTGCCGACCCACGCGTTCGCAAGCTGCTTCGCGGGATTGGAGGCTGGAGGCACATCGGGACCGAGCAGGTTGCGGACCTTGAGCAGCACGCCGGCGCCCTCGTCGATGTCGCTCAGGACCGAGTTTGGCAAAAGCCCGAGGCGGACCGCAGCGACGACGAGCGGCACGAACGCGTAGCCCACTGCTGCGCGCGGCTGCATGCCGGTGACGGGCAATTTGATGACTGGAACGCCATCGGTTTCAGCGAGCTCGTCGAGCTTGCCGCCGGTCGTGACCGCGAGAATCGGCGCACCCGCGCGGCGCGCTTGCGCGTAGACGCTGAGGGTTTCTTCGGTATTGCCTGAATTGCTCGCCGCGATCACGAGCGTGTCCGGACCGACGTACGCCGGCAATTGATAGTCGCGCACGACCGTGACCGGACACGTCAACCAAGGCTCGAATGTGGCGCGGAGCAGATCGCCGCCGATGGCAGATCCGCCCATGCCCGCGATCAAGACCGATGCGAAACGGCGTCCCGCGAGGGCGCCGAGATCGGCGCCGGCCGCGATTTTTTTCGCGTCGCCGCATTGCTCGGGCAAACCGTGGATGGCTCCGAGCATATCGCCCGGGTCGTTCGCTTTGAGGTGAGCTAGATCGGTCAGCGCGTTCGGCGACATCGATTAACCTCGGGAGAAGTCATTCAGCGGAGCGCTTCGCCTCTTCGATCAAGCGCTTTACTTTTTGTCCGCCTTTGTGACCTATCTCTTCGTAGAATGCTTGCCCGTATTTGTCCTTGACCGCGTTGCCGCCCTTTTGCCCGATGTTTTCATAGAAGCCCGCGCCATGGCGCTCTTTTGTGGTCTCGCCGCCCTTGCGGCCGATCGCTTCGTAGAACGATGGTCCGTACTTGTTGCGTACCGCATCGCCGCCTTTTTTGCCGGCTTCTCGGACCGTCATGTCACCGTTACGGTCCTTTTCTTTTGCTGTCATGCTGCTGCATTATCCTCGCGATCAGCCTTCAGTAAATCGAGAGACACGCCGCTTTAGACCAGAGTGCCGTGCGTATCATACCCGGATGCTCTCATACTAAACAGCCGTCAGGCCCAATCGGGAGGCTCATGTGCGAATTTTTGTGAAGGAGGTTTGATGCTGGACGTCGTGTTGGAACACGCTACAATCGTCGACGGTACGGGCGCGCCAAGCTTCCGCACGGATGTCGCGCTACGTGGCGAGCGCATCGTGCGCATCGGCGACTGCGTGGGCCGCGACGCGGCGCAACGCGTGGACTGCCGCACGCTCGTCGTCGCACCGGGATTCATCGACATGCACGGCCACTCCGACGAGGCGCTGCTCGCACTGCCGACCTCCGACAGCAAGATACTACAAGGCGTGACGCTCGAAGTCGGCGGCAATTGCGGTGCGTCGCCCGGGCCGTTTTCGCAGAGCACGCTTGCTGAGCGCCGCGCCGAACTGCAATCGCAATACGGCCTCGATCAGACGTGGGAGGATTTTGGCGGCTTCCTCGACGCGCTCGACGCCTCGCCACCTTCCATGAATTTCTGCTGTCTCGTGGGTTTGGGCGAGACGCGAAAAGCCGTGGGCGCGGTGACGCCCGGACCGCTCACAAAAGAACTGCTGGAACGGCAGCGCGCGCTCGTGCGCGAGGCATGCGAACGCGGCGCGATCGGCATATCGTCGGGGTTGATCTATCAGCCCGGCAGTTTTGCGGACGTCGACGAACTTGAAGACCTCGCTTGCGCCGCGCGCGATGCGGGCAGCCCGCTGTACGCGTCGCACATCCGCAGCGAAGGCGACCAGCTCGTCGAAGCTGTTGAAGAGGCGCTCAGCGTCGGTCGGCGCGCGGGCGTCGCCGTTCAGCTCTCGCACCACAAGGCGTCCGGCCGTAAGAACTGGGGAAAGGTCCACGACACGTTGGCCCTTGTCGAGCGGGCCCGTTTGAGCGGCGTCGACGTCGTGCTCGACCAATATCCCTACAAGGCGTCCTCCACCGGCCTCGATGTGATCCTGCCGGTGGACGTCAACGTCGGCACCAGGCGCGAGATCGCGGACCGACTCGGAGACCCTGCCTATTTCGCGCTCACCGCAGGCAGGATAGCCCTCGAGTACGGCGGCCGCTGGGACGAGGTGCTCATCGCCTCGGTCGCCAGCGAACGGAACAGGCACTTCGAGGGGCTGACCGTGGCCGGCATCGCCGAGCAGACAGGCGACGCCCCAGCCGCAGCTGCGCTTGCGTTGCTCCGCGATGAGTCGCTGGACGTCGCCGCCATCTACTTCACGATGTGCGAGGACGATCTGCGCGCCGTCCTGCAGTATGCGAACACGTGCATCGGCAGCGACGCGACGGTGCGCGCATTGGAGGGCATCACCGCTCGCGGCAAGCCCCACCCGCGGGCTTTTGGCACCTTTCCGCGGTTGCTCAAGCGCTATGTCCGGGAGTCGCGGCTGCTTTCGCTCGAAGAGGCTGTGCGACGCGCCACGGGTCTTGCTGCCGGCCGCCTAGGGCTGCGGGAGCGTGGGCTGATCGCCGAAGGCTACTTCGCCGACCTCGTGCTTTTCGATCCGGCGACGGTCGCCGATCTGGCCACATATGAGGAGCCTCACCGCTACCCTGCCGGCATTCACTCCGTCTTCGTGAACGGCAGCGCCGTGGTCCGCGACGGGAGGATCACAGGCGCCCGGCCCGGCAGGGTGTTGCGGCGCGGACGCGATCTTTAGTCGTCGTATGCGCTGCGTAACTTGACCGCGTCGCTGGCCACGGTATAATCAAGTAGATGGAGACTCCGCCGATCTCGGTTAGAACCGCGAGATGGTTTTTCATGGCCCTGCTGCTGGCAGCCTGTGCCATGCCGGCGCTCGCGTCGCCGCACGCCCGTACAACCCAGGCGGACCACACCCGTCCGTGGGTTGAGGGCGTCGATCCGGGTTTGGAAAATTCGCTTTTCGGCGCCACATACCGGGCGTTGCCCGAGCACAACATCCTCAAGGTCTATGCATTCGCGGCCGGCGGCTACGAATCGGCCGGCATCCGCTTTTCGGCTCGCGTTCCGCACGAGGGGCGCGACCTCACCGCGGAAGAGATCGCGCACGAAGCTGCGATCCTCATCCGCACGGCGTTCAACGACTATCCCGATGTCGAGGAAGTCGACATCTGGGGTACCATTCCGGTGAACCTACACCAGCTCAAGTCGATCGAGAACACCGTGTTTTCGGTATCCGCAACCCGAGACGTTTTCGAGCAGTTGGAGCGGCAGCCCGCGATGGCGGATGAAGCGTTCGTGGATGCGTTCGGGCGTGTCTGGTTCGCGCCGCAAGTGCCGCGATGAGCCGGGTGTGGGCAGGCGCCATGGCACTCGCCGCAAGTATGGCTCTGTTCGCCGGGCCTGCAGAAGCCGCCATTCGACCCGTTGCCCAGCCGTTGCCGTTGGCGGCGCCGGGAGTCCAAACGCTGCATCTCTCCCTCGAGAGAGCCGATCAGGTTTGGCGCGTCCCCATGCACCGGCGCTTGATCGCGCTCACTTTTGACGACGGTCCGTACCCGTTCTACACGCCATTGCTGCTGCACGTTCTCGACCGCTCTCACGTGGCCGCCACGTTTTTCTGCGTCGGCCGCTCGGCGCAAGAATTCCCCGAGCTGATCGACCGCATCATCGAAGCCGGCGACGAGATCGGCAATCACACGTTCAACCACTACGCGCTCAAGGGTCTCAGCGACGAGCAGATCGCCGAGCAGATCATGGAAGGCGGGGCCATCCTCTCCACGTTTGTCGGCCGGCCCCTCGATCTGTTCCGGCCGCCGCACGGCAGCTACGATCGGCGCGTCCTCGAGATCGCCGCAGCGATGGGCTACCGCACCGTTTTCTGGAGCGACAGTCCTGAGGACACGAAGGACATCTCGCCGGCGCTAGAAGTGCAGCGCGTGCTGGCACAAGCGGAGCCCGGCGGCATCGTCTTGCTGCACAGCGGACAATACCGCACGATCGAGTCGCTGCCGGTCATCATCGATAGGCTTCGCGCGCGGGGCTACACGTTCGTGACGGTCGGTCAGCTGCTGGCGTCGGGCAATCTCTAACTGTTGCCGCGTAGCCGCACAAGTTTAGCCCACGCTTCTTTAGCCTCGTGCTGCAGCGCCGCGAGATCGCCGTCGTTGCGGATCACGATATCGGCGCGAATTTCGTATTCCTCGTCGCTGAGCTGAGCCGCCATCCGCGCTTCGACTTGTGCGGCAAGTACGCCGTCGCGAAGAACCACACGCTCGACGCGCAACGCCCGCTTCGCGATCACGCACACGACCCGGTCGCAATACGCGTCGAAACCGGTTTGCAGAAGCAATGGAACTACCAGCACAACCATCGCCGATGCGGGCTGCGCTTTCATCGCGGCGATCGTCCGCTCGCGGATCGCCGGATGGGTCAACTGATTTAAGCGCGCTTCGCGAAGACGATCGCCAAACGCAGCCGCCGCGAGCGCCGCGCGGTCGAGCGTGCCGTCGGACTTGAGTATGGCGCCGCCAAACTCTGCGGCGAGCGAGTCGAGCACCGCGCTCGGCGGTTTCACGACTTCGCGCGCGATGACGTCGGTGTCGATGATCGTGGCGCCCATGCGCGAAAAAAAATCGGCAACGGCGCTTTTGCCCGCGCCGATGCCGCCTGTGAGGCCGATGATCATCCGTTATTCGATATCCGGGGGCTCGATCACCAACGGTTCTTCGACCGGAGGTTCTTCCGCGGGCGCGACGGCATCGCCGATGGTGTTGCCGGACGAATCTTCCTGACCCGCGAGATAGTCTTGAACCTCGGAGCCTTCAGTGCTTGATTCGTTGACCTTGGACAAGCTCGCGGTGATCCGTCTCGTGCCGGTGTTGATGGACAGCAATCTGACCTGCACCGTTTCGCCCTGCGCGGGCGGAGCCGCCGCGTCGAACTCCGACTTCGGCACCATGCCCGTGACGCCGGGCAACAGTTCTACCAAGAGGTAGTTCTGCGTGGCCTTGATCAACTGCGCCGGAACCACCGTGCCCTCGACGAGCTGATCGGGCACCGTCTTCCACGGATCTTCGAGCGAGTGCTTCACGGAGAGGCTGACCTTCTTCGCATCCGCGTCGAATTTCATGACCTCGACCATGACCTTGTCGCCGATCTGCACCACTTCGCTCGGATGCTTGATCCGCGACCACGACAACTCGCTGTTGTGGATGAGCCCGTCGATGCCGCCGAGGTCGACGAATGCGCCGAAGTCCGCAAGGCGCACGATCGTGCCTTCGCGGATCTGACCGGCTTCCAACGTGGAGAGCAGCTCCATTTTCTTTTGGTTCAGCTCTTCTTCGAGCACGACGCGCTGCGACAGCACGACGCGCCGGCGCTTGTGATCGAGGTCGATGACTTTGAGGCGCAGCTCTTTGCCGACGAGTTCGTCGAGATTGCCCACAGGATGGCGCCGGATCTGCGATGCCGGCACGAAGCCTCGCATGCCGAGATCAACGAGCACGCCGCCTTTGACGACTTGCGTCACTGTGGCGTTGATCGCGTCGTTGCGCTCGTGCGCTTCCAGAACTTTCTCCCAGGTCTTGAGCGCGCGCGCGCGCTTCTCCGAGAGATACATCGTGCCGTCGCCGTCGCCGTCGATGCGATGGACGAGCACCTCGAGCGTGTCGCCGATCTTCAGGTCGGCGATGGAGATGCCAGACGAGAGCTCGCGCGACGTGACCACGCCTTCGGACTTGCCGCCGATATCCACGAGAAGTTCGTCATTTGATTTTGCGACGATGAGGCCATGGAGCACTTGCCCTTCGTCGAGGGTTTTCAGGCTCTCTTCGTAGAGCCGTTGTTCGAGAGCGAATTCATCGTCGGCTTCTTGTGCGGGCTCGACGACATTTGTGTCGGACATTATTGGGGGTTCACCTATGCTTTTTCAAATTTCGACCGTTTGGCGGTCGATGATCTTGCTGGCGGACCGGATGTGAATCGGCTGCATTATCGCTGGCAATCGGAGCAATAGAAGGTGCTACGTTGGGCCAGCAGGATACGCCGTACCGGGGAGCGGCATTGCTTACACGGCAAGCCGACGCGCCCATAGACGACAAACTGCTTCTGAAAGCCGCCTTCCTTTCCTTCCGCGTCCACGTAGTCGTTTAGACTTGAACCGCGATGTTTAATGGCTCGTCGCAGCACGCGCCGTAGACTCTTGAGCAGCCCGATCCGTTCTGCAGCGGTGAGTCGGCCCGCCGGCCGGCGCGGCCTGATGCCCGCGTAGAATAGCGCTTCGCACGCGTAAATATTACCGACGCCTGCGAGGCGGCGTTGGTCGAGCAGCCACGACTTTATCGGCGTGCGACGTCCCGCGAGCAATTCCGCAAACATCTCCGCGTTGAGACGCCGGTCAAACGGATCGACGCCGATCGCGAGGACTTCAGCCGCATCGCCCTGGAGCAATCGTACGCGGCCGAACTTGCGCGGATCGTCGAACTTCATAGAATCGCCGTCATCGAAATCAATTCTTAGGCGCTCGTGCCGGCGCGCCGGCTCCGATGCCGGTCCGACCAGCAAGCTTCCGGTCATGCGCAAGTGGATCGTCAGCGTGCGGCCATCTTCAAGAACGATCGCGACGTATTTCCCCACACGTCCGACGTCGACGATTCGCTGACCGTCGAGCGACGCCAGCGGCAAGCTGCGTTCGTCAACGGTGCGCAACCACGCGACGCCGACGCCGCGGATGCGTTTGCCGCGGATCAGCTCGCGCAGACCGCGCGCGATGGTTTCGACTTCAGGCAGTTCGGGCATCGGATGCTACGCCATGTCTCCCCAACTGGGGCCGGACTTGAAATCGACCACGAGCGGCACGCGCAAGGTCATCGCGTTTTCCATCGCATTGCGGACGTCTTCGCGCAGCGCGTCGAGCGCCTGCATATCGACTTCGAAGATCAGCTCGTCGTGCACTTGCAAGAGCAACTGCG
Organism: Candidatus Eremiobacteraceae bacterium; assembly: GCA_036511855.1. Classification (NCBI taxonomy): domain Bacteria; kingdom Bacillati; phylum Vulcanimicrobiota; class Vulcanimicrobiia; order Candidatus Eremiobacterales; family Candidatus Eremiobacteraceae; species Candidatus Eremiobacteraceae bacterium. Next base: position 22,982 of record DATCBN010000004.1, read on the forward strand.
CCGGATGGCGTTGTTCTTCGATGCGCCGCGCGATGCGCACCATCGCCAGCTTGATGAGATCGGCCGCGCTGCCTTGCAGCGGCGCGTTGATGGCCACGCGCTCGGCAGCGGCCCGCATGGCGTGGTTCGGCGATTTCAGATCGGGCAGAAGGCGGCGTCGGCCGAGCAATGTCGTGACCTGCCCGTCGACGCGCGCTTTGTCGATCGCGCCGGCGATGTATTGTTTGATCTGCGGAAAGCGGGCGAAGTACGCGGCGATGAAATCGCGCGCTTCTCCGCGCGAGAAGCCAACGCTTTGCGCGAGGCCGAACGAGCCCATGCCGTAGAGGATGCCGAAATTCACGGCTTTCGCGCGTCGGCGCAGTTCTCCAGGCACCGGTTCGCCGGCGGGCACGGCGAAGACGGCGCGCGCGGTGTAGGCGTGGATATCCTCGCCGCTCTTGAACGCGTCGATCAGCGTCGGATCTTCCGACATGTGCGCGAACAGACGCAGCTCGATCTGCGAGTAGTCCGCCGCAAGCAGCACGCGCCCTTGCGTGGGCGGGAGAAAGGCGAGGCGGATCTCGCGGCCGAGCTCGCTGCGGACCGGTATGTTCTGGAGATTTGGATTCGTGCTCGACAAGCGGCCCGTGGCTGCGCCGAGCTGGTTGAGCGTGGTGTGGAGTATGCCGTCGCGTTTGTCGATCAGAGCCGGAAGCGCGTCAACGTAGGTGGACTTGAGCTTAGACACCTCGCGATATTCGAGCACGCGCGCTGCGATCTCGTGCTCGCTCGCTAATGGCGCAAGCACTTCTACGCCCGTAGCCCAGGCCGTCTTCTTCTTCGATCCGCCGGGCATCTGCAGTTTCTCGAACAGAATCGCGCCGAGCGCCTTGGGAGAGTTGATGTTGAACTCTTCGCCCGCGAGCCGGTGCACCGCGCTTGTGGCTTGTGCGATCGCATCGTCGAGTTTGCGGCGGATCCGGTCGAGCTCTCCGATGTCGAGCCGGAAGCCTGCCTGCTCCATGTGCGCGAGGACCGCAGCGAGCGGCATCTCGATATCGTTGAACACCCCGGACATGCCGGCGTTGGCGAGATCGTCTTGCAGCGGCTCGGCGACAGTGGCGATCGCAGCGGCGGCCGAAGCGTGCTCCGCCGAAACGCCGTGCCCGGCTCCGAACAGTTCCATCGGCGCTGCGGTCGCATCGTACGGCATGACCGGAGGCGCGCCGTATGCCGCTGCGACGCCCGCAAGGTCGGTGTTCGCGCGATCCGGATCGAGCAGCGCGTATGCAAGGGTCAGGTCGAACCTCACGCCGCGCGGCACGATGCCGTTGCGGCCGCCGAAGCGCGCCAGCTCTTTGGCGCCGAAAACGATCTTCGACGGAACGTCCGCGGTCAGCAGATTCTTGAAATCCGCATGCGCTTTCTCATCGTCCAACAGCGCCGGCGCCGGTGCGACGACCGCATCGCTCCCCGGCCACGCAAATGCAAAGGCGACGGGCGGTGCGCCGGGCGCGCCGATCGCGGCGAGCGCGATCTCAGGTTGCGCCATCGCACGCGAAAGCAGATCGCGCGCATCTGCGGGCGTCGCGGCGAGGATATGGCGGAATTTTGGTTGTGGCCGTCCTCGGTCCGGCATCGCGCGAGCGGTCGCGGTCGCGGATGTGCCAAGGACTTCCTCGGGTTTGGGATCGCCGCGACCTTCATTCCGGCTGAACAAACCGCGGAACTCGAATTCATTGTACATGGCGGCGAGACGTTCGCGCTCCGGCTCGCGGTAGGCACATTCATCCCACGTCAATGCGATCGGTAGCGTGCGTTTTGCCAACGAGACGTCGCGGCAGCGGCGGGCGAGGTCGGCGTGTTCGACCAGCAGCGCGCCGATGCGGTCTGGTTTCACCTCGCGCGCGTGCGCGAGAACTTCTTCGAGCGTGCCGAATTGGGCGATGAGTTTAACGGCCGTTTTCTCGCCGATGCCCGGCACGCCGGAGAGGTTGTCGGACGGATCGCCCTTGAGCCCGCGATAGTCGGCGAGCTGCGATGGCCGCAGGCCGTAGCGTTCGAAAACCGCGGCCTCGTCGTAGCGCATGAGGTCGCTGAATCCGCGCTTGGGTGTGAGCACCGTGCAATGCTGGTCCACCAGTTGCAAGAGATCCAGATCGCCGGAGACGATGACCGACGCGAACGCCTGCGACGACGCGCGGGTGGCAAGCGTGGCGATGCAATCGTCCGCTTCTTCGCTCTCCACTTCCACTGCTGCGACGCCGTACGCCGCGAGCACTTTTCGCACGAGCGGGAACTGCGAGCGAAGCTCGTTGGGCATGTCCGGCCGTTGCGCTTTGTAGGTCGGCATGGCCGCGAGCCGCTCTGCGGGGATGCCCGCGTCGAAACAGGCGACGGCGTGCGACGGTTTTTCCGAGGCAAGCGCGCGCGCGAGCATACGCTCGAAGCCGTACACGGCGTTGACTGCCGCGCCCGACGACGTGGTGAGCGGCGGCAACGCGAAGAACGCGCGATAGACCAGCGCGTAGACGTCGAGAAGGAGCAGCTTGCGTTCGGACACGTGAGTTGCCGATCAGATGCGGGCGGGCATCATGCGGGTTTGGCCATATCCGGGAGCGCGCGCGTTTCCCCGCTTCGCGCGGAGCGTCCTTCGCTTTCACCCGGCAGCATCGCGGTGGCCAACGTGCCGGCGACCGAGATGCCGACGAGCACCCACAGGACCGTTAGCAATCCCGACATATCGGCAAGGCGGCCCAATCCCGCCACGGCCAAGCCGCCGACGCCCGACGTGAATCCGATGACGAGCGATGCCGCAAGCGCGAGCCTGCTCGGCATGAAGTCCTGCGCCATCACCACGCTGATCGACGTCGTGGATATGATGCAGGCGCCGGCGAGCGCGAGCGCGACCACGCCGGCCGCACCCGGAGAGATGATGTAGAACGCGAGGAGCACGGGAACGCATGCGAGGCTCGCGAGCATCGTGCTCTTGTTGCCAACTTTATCGGCGATCGCGCCGCCGAGAATCGTGCTCGCTGCTCCCGCGCCCAATACCGCGAACAACAGCGGGCCGGTGGACGATGCAGGATGATTCAGCACGTGCACTGCGTAGAGCGGCACGAAGATGAGGATGCCGCTATAGATGATCGACCGCAACGCGACGACCGTTACCAACATCGTCATGGCTCCGCGGCGCGAACGCGTTCGGCCTTTGGGTGAGGCGGCGAAGTGCGCGGTCTCCGCGCTTTGGATGGCCGGCGCGATGAATGCCGTGATGATGGTGACGATGATGCCGGGGATGAGGTATATCCATGTGCCCTGCGGGCCGACGGAGACGACGATCGCCGTAACGACCAGCGGTCCGAGCGCAACGCCGATGTTGCCGCCGATCGTGAAGAACGACATGCCGGTGGCGCGTTTGGTGCCCGAGACGAAGCGGGCAGATTTCGTGGCTTCTGGATGGAAGATGGCCGAACCGATGCCGGTGATCGCGACGGCGCCGAGCACCAGTGGGTAGGTCGGCGCAAGCCCGAGCACGGCGAAACCGCCCGCCGCGAGCAGCACGCCGAGGGGAATCAGAAAACGCTTCGCCCCGCGATCGGAGATCACGCCGAATATCGGTTGGGTGATGGAAGACGTCACCTGGTATATGGTGGAGACCGCCGCGAGCAGCAAGTACGACAACGCGAATTTGCCCTGCAGATATGGAAGCATGGCGACGAGCGCGCCGCCGGTGACGTCGACGGTGAGGTGGCCGAGACTCAGGAGCGAGAGCGCACGCCGCTTCACTTGGGAATATCCGTGTGGGGCCCTTCACTGTGGCTGGTCGACTCTTCACTGTGGGGCCGACCTTTATGGTCGGCCAACCCTTCGCTCGTAGCGAGCGTATGGCCGGCGAGTATCTCCCCGACGACAATTTGCGTTCGCGTCGACTCGACGACTTTGTGGCGGCCGAAGTACGCCGCGAGCTTTCCTAGATCCGCGGCATCGCGCACGGAGAAATTCCCGACGAGCGGCGCGCACGATAACCCGCGTTTGCTCGCGGCGACGAGTAGATCGGTGGCTGCGTCGCCACCGGCAAAATCGACTTCAGCAAAAAGATCCGTGGGTGCGTTGATCGCGGCGAGGTAGATCGTGCCGCGGTCGCCGGCGCCGAACGCAAGACCGTATTGATCCACTTGTCCGAGCGCGGAGTACACGACATCATTCGGCACGTGCGGGGCATCGAGGCCCATCAATGCGACGTGCGTGAACCCGCGATCGAACGCGGCTTGCGCGCCGCCGTTCCAGCGCGCGCCGGTGTCGGATCCGGGCACGCCGGCGATCTCGCCTGCGCCGCCCGCCACTTCGGCGAAATCCGCGGCGTCTTGAGGCGGCACACACCACAGGAGCGAACAGGCTGCTTCGGCTCGTCCAAAACGCTCGGCGATGTCCTCAATGATGGCGCGGGCGAGGCGCGCGTCGTCGACCTTTCCGATCCGCGATGAGAGAACAGACGCCGGCCGCCGGTCGGGATGCTCGGCGATCACCGCAAGCACCGCCTGCCGTTTTCCGATGCTCAAAGATGACAATTCCTTTTGTGTAGTAGGACGAGCATCGCTCGCCCAATAGCCAAACGGTGCGCGCCGGCGTTAGAGGTTCGCGCGTCCGGGGCGTGGGAATGGGCGCGGATGGTCGGCTTTTCGCCCGCATTTGAGTTGCGGCCTTCGACGCTCGCACTGTTCGCGATGCTCGCTGTGGTGCTCGTCGCAATCCCGGTGTTCGCGCTCCTGCGTGCGCGGGCGGATGATCCGGACCGGGCACATGAGCGGAGTGCTAAACACGCGCGATACGCACGCACTCTGCTCGTGCTGTGGGGAATCACCGCGCTGGCTTTATATGCACTTCGACTGTACGGACTTGGTCCAGCCGATGTCGGGCTCCGCACTCCCAACGAACCTTGGGAATACTGCGCCGGGCTAATAGTGCCGGCGATGTTCGCGTTCCTGAACATCGGACGCGGAAGTGTCGATCGCGATTATCTGCGCCGGGTGGGCCGGGTGATTCCGATCGACTCGTCCGATTGGATTTGGTTCGTGCCACTATCCGCGACCGCTGGCATCTGCGAGGAGTTCCTCTATCGCGGGTACGCGCTGACCCAGATCGCCGCGTTGACCGGCAGCCTCGGCGCAGGTTTCGTCTTGTCGAGCGCCGCGTTTGGGCTGGCCCACGTGTATCAAGGCAGAATGGGCGTCATCGGCACAATGATCACGGGCGCGCTCTACGCCGGCGTTTTCTTGCTCACAGGCTCGATCGTGCCGTGCATGATCGGACATTTCGTACAGGACATCGTCGGCGGGCTCGCGTTGTCGCGGCAAATTCGCGCGGTCTCCTCTGGTCCGACAAACACGCATTAGGCTGGCTTGTCCGACCCTTGGGCCGACGATATATTCGGCCGCGGCGACGAGGTAGACGAAACGCACTGCAAGCGGTAGGGCCGGCTCGCGGGCCGCGCGAAGAGCCACGGGCTCAACCAGGAGGCCCTCCGTGACCTACGTCATCTGCCAGCCGTGCATCACCGTCAAGGACAAGTCGTGCGTCGACGTCTGTCCGGTCGATTGCATCCACGGCGGCGACGAAGACGAGCAGCTCTATATCGATCCGAGCACCTGTATCGACTGCGGCGCGTGCGTCGCCGCGTGCCCGGTAACCGCCATCTACGCCGAGAGCGAAGTGCCGGCCGAGTGGACGAACTTCACGAAGATCAACGCCGACTACTTCGACAAGAAATAATCTCCAATTTGTATTAGGGCAAGCATCGCTCGCCCAAAAAACGGGGCAAGCGATGCTTGCCCTAGTACGGTCGACCTCGTACAACTAGGTTTTGGGTTTGACGAATTGCCAGCCGAAGCGGCCCTTTATGCATAGGTGGCCGTTGGTCACGTCGTGATCGATAGGTGACGAGACCTTGACGATCTCGCCGTCTTGAGCGTGCACGGTGAGCGTGCACCCCACGCCGCAGTATCCGCAGATCGTGTCGGTCTTCACTTGGCGTGATTCGTCCCAAGTGCCGGCCGCGCGCATCTCGTGCTCGGATGTGAACATGAGCGCGCCGGTCGGGCAGACCCCGATGCAATTTCCGCAATAGACACACGCCGAATCGGGCAGTGGAACTTCATATTCGGTGGCGATGTGCGCGTCGAAACCACGCCCGGCGGTGGCGATCGCAAACGTGTTCTGCGCGTCGGTGCCACAGGCTTCCACGCACTTGTAGCACAGAATGCATTTCGAATAGTCGCGGACGTACAGCTCGTTGTCGACCTTGACCGGCTGGGCAACCGTTCGCGCCTGCTCGCCGTAACGCGCCGGCTTTGCATCGTAGCGCTGCATCTGGCGCTGCATATCCGCGGCGAGTGAGACGTCCACCGAGGATGCGAGAAACTCCAACACCATGCGGCGGCTCAGCCGGACGCGCTCGCTGTCGGTCTTCACCTTCATGCCGTTCTCGCATTTTCGAGAACAGGCGGGCACCAGCGTGCGCGCGCCCTCCAGCTCGACCACGCAGACGCGGCACACGTTGACCGGCGTGAGATTTTCGAGGTAGCACAACGTCGGCGTTTCGACGCCTTGCGCGCGGCATGCGTCGAGAATGGTCGCGCCGTCGGGGACCGTGACGGCAACGCCATCGACCTGCAGTTCCACGCTCATGCCTGATGCCGTCCTGCGAATAGATCGAATTTCGCGATCGCCGATTCGATCGCGCTCGAGGCCGTTTGCCCAAGTCCGCAGATCGACGCGTCGCGCATGACCTGACCGATTTCGGCGAGCAGCCGCCGGTCCGCCGAGCCCGCGTCCCCATCCCCACCGGCCGCGAGGCGATGCAACAGCTCTTCTTGACGCACCGTCCCCACGCGGCACGGCACGCATTGCCCGCACGATTCGTCTTTGAAGAACGCGGCGATGCGCCGCACGATGACGCGAAGATCGACCGTCTCGTCGAAGATCATGATCACACCCGAGCCCAACGTGGCCCTGATCGCGCGAACGCCGTCGAACGTGAGCGGCGTATCGAGCTCATCGGGGGTGACGAACGCGCCGGCGGCTCCGCCCAGCAGCACCGCCTGCAGGCGCTTGCCGCCGCGCACGCCTCCGGCGAGATCGAGCAAGGCGCGCAACGTGATGCCGAACGGCACCTCGTATAGTCCTGGGCGCTCTGCGTGACCGGAGATGCAGAAGAGTCTTGTGCCGGTGGCGTCGGCTGTTCCCGTTGCGGCGAACGCCTTGCCGCCGTCCTGCACGATGTCGAGCACGTTGACCAGCGTCTCCACGTTGTTGATGATGGTTGGTTTTCCGAAGAGACCCTTTTGCGCGGGGAATGGCGGCTTGTTGCGCGGTTCTCCGCGATAGCCTTCGATGGAATTGAAGAGCGCCGTCTCTTCGCCGCAGATGTACGCGCCGGCGCCGCGGCGGATCTCGATGTCGAATCGCAGACCATTGCCCATGATCTCGTCGCCGAGCAGGCCGTGATCGCGCGCCTGGCTGATGGCGCGCTCGAGCGCGGCCCGCGCGCGGGAATATTCGCCGCGGACGTAGATGAAGCCGCGCTCGCACCCGCCGGCAAACGCGGCGATGGTCATCGACTCGACGATGGCGAATGGGTCCTCTTCCATCAAGATCCGGTCTTTGAACGTTCCCGGCTCCGATTCGTCGGCGTTGCAGACAAGATAATGCGGTCGTTCAGGTTCACGCGCGACCGATTCCCATTTGCGGCCGGTGGGGAATGCCGCACCACCGCGTCCGACCAATTTGGAATCGAGCACCTCGCGAATGACGCCCGCCGGACCAAGTTCCAGCGCGCGGCGCAACGCGTTGTATCCGCCGGCGGCGCGATAATCATCGAGACTTGCCGGGTCTATGTGACCGATCCGGCGCAGAAGACGCAACCCCGGATCGCCATATTGCGGCAGCGAGACCCGCGGCTCGTAATTGATGTCGCGCCGTCCGTCGAGCGCCTTGCCGATGTCGCTCTCAAGCGCAGGTGCTATCGGCTCTTCGTGATGGTCGGGCCCGGCGACGGAAAGCATGGCTGCCGGCGCTCGTTCGCACAAACCCAAACACGGACTTCGCAGCCACGTCGCACGGCCCATTCGCGACGCAGCGCCCAGCGCCCGTTCGGATCGCTCGAGTTCGCCGCAGAGGTCGGCCGTCGCAAGGCACGCGATATCGTCGCAGACGTGCACCACTGTCGGCGGCCGCTGCTTGGTGGCGAACAGCCCGTAGAAGCTCGCCACGCCGAATGCTTCGGCGGGCGGTATCGTGAGCCGGCGGCTTATGTGATTGAGCGCGCCTTCGCTGATCCAACCGACCCTGTCGGCCAGCGCGTGCAACGCAGGAAGCAAAAGGTGGCGCTGGTCGCGGGCCGATTTTCCGCCGGCGGCGAAATGGCGATCTGCGGCAGTGCGCTCTCGTCCACCCGTCCAGCCGGATGCCGCTTCGCCCAACAAAGCATCGACCGCCTCGCGCTCCTCATCGGTTGGCTGAGCGGATGTGAAGTGGAGGTCCAACGATCAGTCTCCCGCGATCGACGCTACGGGCGTGAGCTTATCGATGTGAACGGCCGTCGCCTTGAATTCGGCCGTACCCGATTTCGGATCGTTCGCTTCGATCGTCAGAAAATTGGAAGCGACATCGAAATGAAAGGTCATGAAAGCCAGGCCGGGCCGCAGGGTCTCGTCGACACGAACCTTGACCTCGACCGCACCGCGACGCGATCGCAGACGCACGAGCTCGCCTTCGGCGACGCCGTAGCGGACGCAATCCTCCGGCGAGAGATCGAGACTCTCGCCGCGCCGCAGCGGTGACGAATACGCCGCCGTCTGCACGCCGCTGTTGAACGAATCGAGCCGGCGGCCGGTGGTCAGCAGCAGCGGATATTCGTCGTCGATGACGTCGACGGGCGGTTCATGCACGACTGCATGGAACGGGGCGCGCGGCCCGCGGAGCGGCTCTTCCCACAATCGCGCGTGCAGAAAACGCTCGCCCGGATGGTTCTCGTCGTAGCACGGCCAGCGCAGCCCGTTGTTCGCCTCCAAACGCGCATACGACATGCCCGCGTGCATCGGGCTTAAACTGCGGACTTCGTTCCAGATCGCTTCGGCGGTAGGCGTGCCCCAATCCATGCCAAGGCGGCCCGCCAATGCGGACACGATATCCAGGTCGTCGCGCGCGCTTCCTGGCGGGTCCACCGCTTTGCGCACGCGCTGCACGCGCCTTTCGCTGTTGGTGACCGTGCCTTCGGCTTCGCACCAGCCGGCGGCGGCGGGCAGCACCACGTGCGCGAGTTGCGCGGTGCGTGTCAGCGTGAGATCTTGCACGACGAGGTGATCGAGCGACGACAACAGATGTTCGGTGCGATGACGGTCGGCTTCCGAAACCGCCGGATTCTCGCCGAGCACGTAGAGCGAATGCAATTCGCCGCGCTCGATCGCGTCGAACATCTCGTTCATGCGCCATCCTCGCTGCGCCTGGAGCTTCACGCCCCATGCGCGCTCAAATTTCGCACGCGCTTCGTCGTCGGCGAGCGGTTGAAATCCGACGAGGCGATCCGGTATCGCACCCATATCGCCGCCGCCCTGCACGTTGTTCTGGCCGCGCAGCGGATTCAACCCGCTTCCGTAGCGGCCGACGTGGCCGGTCAAGAGCGCGAGATTGATCAGCGCCAAGACGCTGTCGGTCGCGTTGTGATGTTCGGTGATGCCAAGCGTCCAACAGATCATGGCGCGATCGGCGCTTGCATACGCGCGAGCCAATCGACGGATCGCGTCGGCGGGCACGCCCGTGATTTCCGCGACGCGGTCCGGATCGTAACCGTTCAGCGATTCGCGATACGCTTCAAACCCACTGGTCGCGCGTTCGATGAAGGTGCGGTTCTCGAGCCCGAGATGCAAGATCTCATGCGCGATCGCGTTGGAAAGCGCGATGTCGCTGCCGACGTTCACGCCCAGCCATTCGTCGGCCCACTGGGCCGTGACCGTGCGGCGCGGATCGACCACGTACAACGAAGCGCCGCGACGGATGGCCTTGAGAACGCGATGAAAGAAGATCGGATGCGTCTCGCGCGCGTTCGACCCCCAGAGTATGATCAGGTTGGTCTCTTCGACCTCCCGATACGAGCTGGTGCCGCCCCCGGCACCGAACACTGCCGCCAGACCGGCGACGCTAGGAGCGTGTCACGTGCGGTTGCAGCTGTCGATGTTGTTGCAGCCTATGGCGACGCGGACGAACTTCTGCGCCAGGAAATTCAGCTCGTTCGAAGCCTTCGAGCAACTGAACATCCCGACCGCGTTCGGCCCACCCTTTTTGACCGCTCCGGCGAACCCGGCGGCAGCCCTATCGAGCGCTTCGTCCCATGTGGCAACCCGCAAATGATCGCCGTCGCGAACCAGCGGCTCGGTAAGGCGCGCGGACTGTCCCTTCATGCGTTACCCCTATGGAGTTATATGATGAAGTCGGCCTTCGCGGGGCCAAATATTCGCCCCTCCGGCAGCGCCTAAGGGGCTAGCTTGCCCTCGCCGATATTATGTATACAGCAAGTCTAAACGACAAAGCCGGCCGCCTCCCCGATGCGGCCAGACGGGGTTCCGATTTCCTCCAGTGGGCGATAACTTCAAGACACGCATCACTAAACTACTCGGCCTGATGAGCGGCGGCCTAACCGGGCTGCCTGCTGCGCGCGAGGATCAGCGCGGCCTTGCGCCGCTGCCGTCGGGAGTGCGCACCGCAATAGACGATCCGCCTGCGCCCGCCCCAGTTCCGGGCGGCGACGATGACTTCGACATCCTGCTCAACGAGAGCCGCATCAGAACGGTATTCCAACCGATCGTCTCGCTAGCTGACGGCACGGTGTTCGGTTACGAAGCGCTTTCGCGCGGACCGATCGGCACGCACCTCGAAAGCGCCGACGCGCTTTTCAATGCAGCGAAGGTCCGCAACGTCACCCGCCAACTCGAACGGATCTGCCGGTTCAAAGCGATCGCGAGCGCGTCGAGTCTGCCGCCGGGATGTTATCTCTTTTTGAACATCAGCCCGGGCGTGCTCGAAGAGCGAAACGCGGGCTTGTCGCGCGACGTCATGGACCAGCATCATCTCGCGCGCGAGCGCATCGTCCTCGAGATCACCGAAAAAGAAGCCATCAACGATTTCGACCTTTTCAAACGCACGCTGCAGCACTATAGCCGCCAGGGTTTCAAGGTGGCCATCGATGACGCGGGCGCCGGCCACAACAGTTTGCGCGCCGTCACCGAAGTCCGTCCGCACTACATCAAGCTCGACATGGCCCTCGTGCGCGACATCGACCGGGACCGCGCGAAGAACGCGCTCGTCTCCGCGATCATCATGTTCGCCCGGCGGATCGACGCCCGCGTGCTCGCCGAAGGCATCGAAACGATCGAGGAGCTCTCATCGCTGATCGAGATCGGCGTCGACTACGGACAGGGTTACTTGCTTGCGCGCCCGGCCGCCGGGTTCGTCGAACCCAAGCCGGAGATCGCCGCATTCATCCGCGAGCGCTCGGTGGCCAGCCGCACGATGCCTGCGCCGAAGCGGTCGGCGATCGGCACGATCACGCGCCGCGCGCCCGCGCTTCCGCCGAGCGCCTACACGAGCGAAGTCCTGGAGATCTTCGACCGCCATCCGGATTTGGACAGCGTGGTCCTCACCGAATTCGGCGCGCCGGTCGGCTTGGTCAGCCGCACAAAGCTTTACGAGCGGCTCTCGCACCAGTTCGGCTACTCGATCTATTCCAAGCGGCCGGTCCGGCTCGTCATGGACGATTCGTATCTCTCGGTCGACGCGAAGGATTCCATCGACGACGTCGCGCGCAAAGTCGTCCATCGCCGCCGCACCGAGCTCTACGACGAGATCGTCGTGCTCGAGAACGACATCTATGCGGGCGTGGTTTCGGTCCGCGACCTCTTGCACACGATGACGGAGTTCCAAGCGTCGGTATCGCGCCACACCAACGCGCTCACCGGTCTCCCGGGGCGCGCGCTCGTACAGCAAGAGATCGAACGGCGTGTCGCGTCCAGCAAGCCGTTCGCGCTTTTGCACGTGGACATCAACCATTTCCGTGCCTACAACGACCGGCATGGATACGGCCGGGGCGACGAGGTGATCCGCGCGCTTGCCGATTGCCTCGCGCAAGCCGGTCGCGATCTCGACGGCCCGCAAAGCTTTGTCGGTCACATCGGCGGCGTGAATTTCGTGATGTTGTGCTCCGAAGAGCACGTCGACGCCATCGGACGAGCGGTGCTCGAACAATTCAACCGCAGGATTGCGGCCTTGCACGTCTCACGTGATCTTGCGGTGCTCAGCGATGAGCCGTCGACCGGACCATCCGAGGTGACCCTCGCACTCGTCGGCATCACCGCCAACAGCACGACGGCGCCGTCCTATGCCGGTCTTGCCGGCCGCGCGCAGCGCTACAAGCGGATGGGCCGCGGTGTCGCGCAGGACTCGTTCGTGCTCGACGGCCGCATCGTCATCGGCAACGTCGGCAGCGTCACGGTGCTCGGTCGTCCGAACGCCGGATTAGGCCCGCAGAGCGCCTAGGTACGGTCCGCGCCGCGCTTGGCGCATGGCAGCGTGAACGTAAACGTCGTGCCCTCGCCCTCGGTGCTCGACACAGAGATGCTGCCGCCGTGCGCTTCGATGAGGCCCTTGGAAATCACGAGTCCGAGACCGGTGCCGGGCCTGTTGCGTCCGCCGCGATCCACTTGTGAGAACTTTTCGAACAATCTCGGCAAGGCCGACGACGGAATTCCGACGCCCGTATCGATGATGTCCACGCGCAAGTACGCGCCTTCCGAGCGTGCGCGCACGCTCACCGAGTCGCCGCGATGCGAATACTTGATGGCGTTGGACAAAAGGTTCGACATGATCTGTTCCACGCGATCGGGGTCCACAACGACGGGCGCCAGCCCGCGCGCGAAATCGGTCGTCACCGTCACGCCATACTCTTCGGCGTAGCCGGTCATGCCGTCGACCGCGCGCTCGAGTAGGCGTTCGGGGTCGCACGGTTGCTTGCGGATGGTGAGTTTGCCGGCTTCGATTTTCGACGCGTCCAACAAGTCGTTGATGAGGCGCAAGAGCCGCTCGGAATTGTTTCGCACCATCTGTAGCAGCTCGAATGCATTGCCCGAGTCCGCGGGGACTTGCTCGAAGAGCAGGGCGGTCGCCCCTTTGATCGACGTCAGCGGCGTGCGCAGCTCGTGGCTCACGGTGCTGATGAAGTCGGCTTTTAATTGTTCGAGCTCGCGCGCGGCCGTGATGTCGCGAAACGCGTGCACCATGGCGGTCACCGCTCCCGACGCGTCGCGCAGCGGCGACGCCGACACGGCCACCCAACGTGACGTCTTTGCGAAGAAGACTTCGTAGTTCTGCACGGTCTGCCGCGAGCCTGAGTCGGTCTTCGCCGCGTCGAACGCGTTGCGGTCCAATTCTTCCAAAGAGCGGCCGCGGCGGTCGGCGCCGCTCAGCGCGCCGTAGCCCTGCGCGAGCACTTCGTCCGCCGGTGCGCCCGCGATGCGCGCGGCGGCGACGTTCCAAAGCGAAAACTTTGCATCCGCACCGGTCACGTACACGCCGTCAGCGGTGCCTGCGAGCACTTGCTCCAGCGTCGACTTTTGGTCGTGGATCTCGCCGAACAAAATCGCGCGGCCGAACGCCAAAGCCAGTTGGCCCCGCACGAGCCTCATGGTTTCGAGATCGGTCGAAGAGAAAAGCCGCTTGCGGCGTGAGACGAGTTCAAGCGCACCGACGACGCGGCCGCGATCCATGAGCGGCAGCGCGACGAGCTGCGTCACGCCGAGCAGCTTCCAGATCGCTTTCACGGGCGCGGGAAGATCGCTTGCGACGATGTCGTTGACGATCACGTTCTCGGTGGAACTGACGGCGCGTCCGACGGCGCTCTGTTTGTCTGCGCCGACGGTGCGGTCGAGCGAGCGTGTATCCGTCGGGGCGATTCCCGCGCGCGTCACGACCGATACTTCGTCGTGCGCTGCATCGTAACGCCACAGCACCGCACCGTCGGCGTCGAGGATATCGAGAACGGAAACGAGCGTGGCGGGAAGTACGGCGCTCAGATCGGCGGCGCCATTCAATGCGGCGCTCACGTCGTTCACGCCCTTCAGTTGATCGTTGAATCGCCGGATCGCTTCGTCGCTGTCCATGCGCAGAAAAACGTCTTTGTTCGCGGATTCGGTGCCGCGCGCGTGCTGCAGTTCGAAGAGCGCAGCGGCCTGCGCCGCGACGGCTTGCGCGCGTGCAGCAAACGACGCCGTCGCCACCGCTCCCGCGGCCGGCGCCGCTGCGGTGAGGCACACCGCGCCCACACAGATGCCTGCGACGGTGATCGGTGCGGTGGCAAGACTGCGGGTGGTGGTCGCTTCGCACGTCTTGCGAGCGAGATCCAATGCACGGGTTTCAGCGGGTATGAAGGGCGATGAATCGTCGACGGAGACACCGCGAACCGCCGCGATGCGTATTATTTGCGAGTCGAGTTCGATCGACGAAATGAGGGAAACGCGCGCGCAGTTCTCGGTCTGCGATGCGAGCGCGACAAGGCCGCGCAACGAGTCGACGAGACCGTTCTGTGTGTATTCGCGGGACGGTGATGTGAGAACGATGGGCGCGGACGCTTGTGCGGCCGGCCTCGCCCGGCGGGGGGCTGCCATTACATATATTATCGGCAACGTTGGGCCGATAAGGCCGGTTTCGCAGTCAAATGGGCCCGCTAACTTGACAGCCCCTAATGGCCGAAAGTATGATTGAGGTCACCTTTGTCTCAAAGTCTACAGACGGATTCGTGCCCATGTCGCTTTTCGACTCCATACTCAAGGTCTTCGCCAACCGGAGAAGCAGCAAGCGCGGTAACCCGCGCCGGATGCCTCGGCTGATGGTCAGCCATCCCGTGCGGCTGCGCGCCACGTCCACACTCAACGATCAGCCGGCGCTTCTCGAGGACCTTTCATCGGGCGGCGCATGCGTGCGCACGGCGCTCCGGATGCGCTCCGGCGATAGCGTCGTCCTCAATGCCCACCTCTCATCCGCGGTCCGATTCGAGCAGCTGGCAAAAGTCGTCTACGTTCAGCGCCAGCAGAGCGGCTATCAATCGCGTTACGGACTGCGTTTCGTCGACCTGCGTTCAGAAGTCAAGCTCGCCATCGCGCAATACGTCGCCGAAGAACAACACGGTCGCAAATTCGGCGTCCAGCCTTTTTCGCACACGGCAGAGCCCGCGTAGCCAAATTTTTGTAGGGGCCGACTTTTCAACCGTACTAGGGCAAGCATCGCTTGCCCCATCTTTTATCGATCTGTAGGAGGGCAAGCATCGCTTGCCCCATCTTCTTGTCGATCTGTACTAGGGCAAGCATCGCTTGCCCCACCTTTTCAACCGTACTAGGACAAGCATCGCTTGCCCATCCGCCAGGCCGCGCTCGACGCCCCGCAGAACGTGGGCGCGTCGTGCATCTGATCGCCCAAGCTTGGGCATTTGCGGTCACGCATCAAGGCTCCATCCAAACCGCGATCCGCGAACATCTCGCGCTGAGCGCGACCGCGCTCGGCGCGGCGGCTGCGGTGTGTCTTCCGCTCGGCGTGCTCGCGTCGCGACATGCATGGGGACGCGCCGCCATTGCAGCCGTGAATGCCGTGCGCGTCATCCCAAGTCTTGCCATCCTTGCGCTCGTGCTGCCGTGGCTCGGGCTTGGATTCGCAAGCGCGCTGGTGGCGCTCGTGGTGCTCGCGTGTCCCCCGGTGCTTGTGAATACCGACGTCGCGTATCGCAGCGTCGATGCAAGTGCCGTCGAAGCCGCGCGCGCGATGGGCATGACCCGCGCCCAAGTGCTGTGGCGCGTCGAGACGCCGCTGGCCCTGCCCGTCGTGCTCACCGGCTTGCGGGTGGCTGCCGTGGAAGTCGTCGCGTCGGCCACGCTGGCAACGCTCATCGGCGCCGGCGGGCTTGGCGACATCATCGTCGCGGGTCTTGAATTGAACGAACCGGCGGAGCTGCTCGTGGGTTCGCTTGCCGCTGCGGCGCTCGCGCTTGCGGCGGCGGCCGCGTTCGCGGGCGGCGAACGTCTGGCGGCGGCGCGCCGATGAAAGGATCGACGATATGGCCTCGCAGATGATGACGCGCTCCGCCGCGCTCCGCGTTCTCGCGGCGGCGGCTCTGATCCCGGCCGGCTGCGGCGGGAAGCCCGCTTCCGTGATCAAGGTCGGATCGAAGAATTTCACCGAAGAACTGCTGCTCGGCGAGATGTATTCGCTCGCGTTGGAGCGCGCCGGATACAACGTCGAACGCAGGCTCAATCTGGGCAGCACGCAGATCGCGATGGAAGCCATGCAGCGCGGCGAGATCGATCTCTACCCGGAATACACCGGCACCGCGTTGGTCGTGCAACTAAAATTAGCGCCGATGAGCGACCGGCGCAAGGTGTTCGATTTGGTCAAGGCGGCGTACATCCGGCAATACGACATGACGTGGCTCGATCCAGCGCCGATGAACGACATGCAAGCGCTCGCCACCACGCAGGCCGTCGCTGCCAAATATGGACTGCGCACGCTTTCGGAATGCTCCCGTCTGGCGCCGCGCCTGCGGCTTGGCGCCGGCCATGAATTCATCGAGCGCCCGGACGGCCTGCCGGGCTTGCAGCGCGCTTACGGCGGCTTTCACTTCGCGTCGGTGAAGATCACGGCGCTCGGACTCAAATACAAAGCACTGCTCGCCGGCGATGTCGATGTCGCGCTCGCGTTCGGCACCGATGGTGAGATCGACGCCGACAAACTCGTCGTCCTCGACGATGACCGCCATTTCTTTCCGCCGTATCAAGTGGCGCCGGTCGTCCGCACGAACACGCTCACGCAGTTCCCGAAGATCCCGAGCGCTTTGAACGCCCTCAGCCCGTTCATCACCGATGCGACGATGCGCCGCCTGAATTGGCGCGTCGACGGCAACAAGGAAGAACCGGCCGATGTCGCGCGCGATTTCGTCACTCAGGTCCTTGCGAATCCGGCAACGACGTAGGTGAGCGATTCCGTTCCCGCCGTCCGCTTCGATGGAGTCGTCAAACGATTCGACGGCGCGAGCAGGCCGGCAGTCGACGGCGTATCGCTCGATGTCAGGCGCGGAGCATTCATCGTCCTGCTCGGTCCGTCTGGCTGTGGAAAGACCACGCTCCTGCGGACGGTCAATCGACTGGTGACGCCAAGCTCCGGCGCGATATATGTCAACGGCGAGGATGTCGCTTCTTCCGATCCGGTTCGCCTGCGCCGCGGGATCGGCTACGTCATCCAAAACGTCGGCTTGTTCGCTCACATGACCGTGGCCGAAAACGTTGCGATCGTTCCCGGTCTACTGGGTTGGGATAGCGACCGCATACGGGCTCGCGTCGACGAATTGCTCGAACTTGTCCACCTTCCGGCGGATGAGTACCGCACGCGGCGGCCACGAGCGTTGTCGGGCGGGCAACAGCAGCGCATCGGCCTTGCGCGGGCGCTCGCGGCCGATCCCGCAATTCTCTTGATGGACGAGCCATTCGGCGCAGTCGACGCCATCGAGCGGACGCACCTGCAAGACGAGATCGCCGCGTTGCAAGCGAGACTGCACAAGACGGTGCTGTTCGTGACCCATGACGTCGACGAAGCATTTCGGCTGGCCGACGTCGTGATCATCATGCGCGACGGGCACGTGGAGCAATGCGCGACGCCGACGGAAATCCTTGCGCGGCCTGCGACGCCGTTCGTGGCCGAGCTTGTCGGCGCGGGCGATATCGTGCGGCGGCTGCGCGCGTTGCGGGTGAACTCGGCCATCGATCATACGTCGTCCGGCAACCAGCTCGGACTTTCCTCGATCGCGGCGCAAGCCACGCTCGGCGAAGCACTTGCTTTGCTTCTCGACGGCGCGAGTGCGCTCGAAGTGAAAGACGATGCAGGGGCTGCGCTGGGTGTCGTGACCGTTGCGAGCGTGCTCGCTGCGGCGCGGCGCGCGTAACGCTGTGTCGTACCTGTTCGGCCATCCGGATGTCGTGTTCGCCGCACTTGGTCAGCACATAGCATTGAGCGGCGCTGCGCTCGCCGCGGCTTTCGCCATCGCATTGCCGCTGGGCGTGGCGGCGGCGCGCGTGCCCGGACTGCGCTTACCCGTCTTTGGTGTTTTGAACGTGATCTACACCATTCCGAGTCTCGCGCTGTTCGCCATGCTCGTGCCGTTCCTAGGCCTCGGCTTTGCTCCGGCGGTCTGTGGCCTCGCGCTCTACGCGCTGATGATCATGGTGACGAACGTGACGGCGGGCATCACGTCGGTCGATGCGGCAGTCGTCGACGCGGCGCGCGGTCTGGGGATGAGCACGGCCCAAGTGTTGTGGCGAGTGGAGCTGCCGCAGGCGCTACCTGTGATCATCGGCGGGGTGCGCATCGCGTCGGCAGCGGTGATCTCGATCGCGACCGTCGGCGCGCTCGTCGATGCCGGCGGACTAGGGACGCTCATCCTAGCCGGCATTGATCAAGATAATCTGCCGAAGGCGATCGCCGGTGCGATCACGTGCGTCGCGCTGGCGCTCATCGTTGACGGCGGCCTGCGCATGGTGGAGCGCCGCGCCGCACATTGAATTGAAAACCCGTAGGAGGGCAAACGTTGATTGCCCCGTTTTTTTGTGTGAGCAACCCGTACTAGGGTGAGCAACGCTCACCCATTTTTTGGGCAAGCGATGCTTGCCCTAGTACAGTTGCCTCCTACGATACTTACTAGGCGCGGAGCAGGTTGCTGCTGAACATTCCGGCCGCGTCGGTCCAGGTGTTCGTCAATTCAAAACCGGTCTGGCTGGCAAGATCGGCAAGCCGTTCTCGATCGTACTTGTACGACGATTCGGTGTGGATGGTCTCGCCGCGATCGAAATGGACTTCTATCCCAAGGGCCGCGATCGGCACAGTTTGCTCCTCCCGGCTGACGAGATGCATTTCAACCCGGCCGAGACTTTCGTTGTAGTGCGCCCGATGTGCAAATTTCCGAAGGTCGAACTTTCCGCCCAACTCGCGGTTGATGCGCGCTAGCACGTTGAGATTAAAGGCCGCCGTGACACCCTCAGAGTCGTCGTAAGCCGCTTCGAGCACCGCACGATCCTTTTTCAAGTCGGCGCCGAGCAAGAGCGCATCACGGTCTTTGAGCACTTCGTGCACCGCGCGCAAGGTGTTGACCGCGTCGTGCGGTTCGAAATTGCCGATGTTGGAGCCCAAGAACAGGACCATACTGCGGACGTCGCCGTTGCTCGAGATACTCTTCAGGCCCTCGAGATAGTCGGCGGCGACGCCGTCGACCATGATATTCGGATATTCGCGCGACAGCGCCTCAGAGCTAGCTTTTAACGCCGACGGCGAGATGTCGATCGGCCGGTAACGAAGTGTGGGCTGGCGTTCGAGCGCTGCGCTTATGATGCGGCGCGTTTTGATCGCGCTGCCGCTGCCCAATTCGATGAGGTCTATCGGAGAGCCGACCGCGTCGACGATTTCGCGCGCGTGACGGTCGAGGATCTCATCTTCGGCTCGCGTGAGATAGTATTCGGGAAGAAGGCAAATCGCGTCGAAGAGCGACGAACCGAGATCATCGTAGAAATATTTCGGTAAGAGCCGTTTCGGCGATGCCGACAACCCGGCTTTGACATCCTGAGCAAACGGCACGCTGGCACCTTGCGCGCCCGCGCTGGAGGTCCCTGCGCTTCGCGCGCGAACCGCGCCCGCCATGGAAAAGCTCATCAATTTCGACGACGGCGCGTCGACCACGCTCGAGACGTGGGGCCAAGACGAACCCGCGCTGCTGTGCGTGCATGGGATGACAAGTTCTCGAAAAGCGTGGACCCGCTTGGCTGAAACATTCGCCGGCCGTTATCGCATTTGTGCGTACGATCAACGCGGGCACGGCGATTCGACCGAGTTCAACGGGCCGATGACGCTCGCACGCGGCGTCGCAGATCTACGCGCGGTCGCCGGACACATCGACGGCAATATCGCGGCGCTCGTCGGTCATTCGTGGGGCGGCGCGATCGTGATATTGGCAGGATTCGATTCGCTCGCGAAGTCCGTCGTCGCAATCGATCCGGTGCTCAGAGTCTTGCCCGATACGTGGCGCCGCGAATACTTGGATGACGCCGAGACCGACTTCGCCAAACCGTTCGACGAGTTGGCGCAAGATCTGCGCGGCCGTCTCGCGGAGTGGCCGGCGATCGATGTCGAAGGGAAGATGCACGCCGTGCGGCACATGACCGCCGAACCCATCGCGCGCCTCGGCAGCGATAACCGGGTCGAAGAGGGCGGGTGGAATATTCTCAGCGACGTTGCGGCCTACCCTAAACCGCTGCTCGTATTCGCAGCGCAGCCGGGCGAATCGGTCATGTCCGACGACGATGTAGCCGTGCTGCGTGCCACCGGCGGCGTGAACGTAACGGTGCACGAATATCCCGATCACGGCCACAATCTGCATCGCACCGCGTTCGAACGGTTCGTTGCGGATCTGACGGCGTTCCTAGATAGTCAAAGATAGTTCTCTTAAAAAGGTGGGGTGAGCGATGCTCACCCTAGTACGGGAACAAAAAAATGGGCAAGCGATGCTTGCCCTAGTACGATGGCCCTCAGAAACAAAGGGTCGTTCGTTACTTCGCGGCCATCACGTGCAGGTCGTGAAGATCCTCGAGGATGTTCAGCGTCACTGCGTCTTTGACGTCCGAGCCGGTCAAGCCGATGTCGCCTTGGATGCGCTTGACCGTGTCGTCGCCGTGGATATAACCCTTCACAGCGTCGTTGTGTTTCTTGATCGTGTCTGCATCGGTCTTGCCGTTGGCCTTTACCCAGGCCTCGAATTGGACGTACGTGGGCTTCGTGGTCTTGACGAACTCGATCACTTTCTCGCGTTCGAGGCCCAAGTCGGAGATCGTCATCTGATCGAAGCCTTTGCCGCAATAGTCATGGCCGTCGGGCAACATGCCCGCGTTGCCGAGTGTGAGCTTCGTCCATAGCCGCGGCAGGTGCATGGCGCCGAGCGGTCCGACCGTCGACGAGCTGATGATGGGGATGTATTTGGTGTCGGTTGCGGTAGCCATTTCAGAGAGACCTCCAATAGTAGAGAGCGAGTGAAGCGAAATGCGTCGTCAGTTCTTGGACGCGACGGCGCGCCGCGATTTGAACGTCAGTTCTGCGATGCCCGATTTGTCGAGTTCTCCCAACCCAGCCGCGCACATCGCGTCGAATTGCTGTTTCGATGCGGCCGCGACGGGAAGATCGAGTTCGGCCTCGCGCCCGAGCTCGAGCGCGATCCCCGAATCCTTCGCCGCGTGCGCGGCAGAGAAATAACATGCATGATCGTGGTTTTGCATGTCCTCGCCGTCGGTTTCCAAAACCCGAGAATTGGCGCCGGTCTGCGCGAATATTTCGCGGAGCATCGTGAGATCCAATCCAAGGGCTTCGCCTAATCCAAGTCCTTCGGCGAGCCCGGCGGTGTTGATGTTCATGACCATGTTGACAAGCGCTTTGACTTTTGCGGCCCGGCCTGCCGGTCCCACATAGCGCAGCGACGAGCTCATCTTGTCGAGGATGGGTTTGACGTGATCGAACGTCAATCGTTCGCCGCCGCACATGAGGTAGAGCGTGCCGTCTCGGGCTTGCGAAATCGAGCTGGCCATGCAGGCTTCAAGCGACTGCGCGCCGCGCGCCTTTGCGAGCGTCTCGACTTCGACGTGCACATCGGGCGTGATGGTGGCGCAGTTGATGAAAACCTTGCCGGCGGCGCCGTCCAACAGCGAGGCGCCCGATTCCGCGAAGATGCTCCGCATGGCCGCGTCGTCGGTGACGACCGTGATGATGACGTCGGAAAGTTCGGTGACTCTGGCCAGCGTGCGCGCAGCCTCGGCGCCGATCTCCGCCGCGAGCGCGCCGGCCGACTCAGGGCGTGCATCGTACACGGCAGCGACGCTGAAGCCGGTGTCTTTCAAACGGCGCGCGATGTTGGAACCCATCCGTCCAACGCCGACAACGCCGATCTTCGGAGAAGACGCCATGCAGTTATGTCCTCCTCGCCCAAAGTCGGGGCGGCTGTGGTTAGGCGCGCCCCGTTCGCTTTCCCCTTGTGGCCCCTACGGATACACGCCGCGCAGCATGGTGGCTTCCGCAACGCGGCCGACAGCCAACACGTATGCACCGCGACGCATGTTGATCTTGTGCTGCTTCGCGCGATCGTAGGTGTCGCGGAACGCGCGGACCATCATGCGCTTGAGGCGGTCGTTGACCTCGTTCTCCTCCCAGAAGTTCTCCTGAAGGTTTTGCACCCACTCGAAATACGAAACCGTCACGCCGCCGGCGTTCGCCAAGATATCGGGCAGCACCATGATGCCGCGATCGAACAAGATGTCGTCTGCTTCGGGCAGGGTGGGGCCGTTCGCCGCTTCGGCAACCACTTTGGCGCGGATGCGCGGCGCGTTCTCGGCGGTGATGACTTTCTCAAGCGCGGCCGGGATCAACACTTCGCACTCGTATTCAAGCACGTCTTTGTTCGATGCCGCAGCGCCGCCGCTAAAGCCAGTCACCGAACCGGTTTCGGCTTTGTATGCGACGAGTTTCTTGACGTCGAGTCCCTTGTCGTTGGCGATGCCGCCGTGGCTGTCGGACACTGCGACAATCTTGTACCCGGCGTCTTGCATGAGTTCGGCTGCGTGCAATCCGGCGTTGCCGAAACCTTGAATGGCCACGCGCGCGCCCGCTTGCTCCATGCCCAATTCTTTCAGCGCTTCGTCGACGACGAACATGCACCCGCGCGCCGTGGCTTTGTCGCGGCCGAGCGATCCGCCGATCGCGATTGGCTTGCCCGTGACGACGCCGGGAATCGAATAGCCGCGCAGCATGGAGAACGTATCCATGATCCACGCCATGATCTGCGGCGTGGTATAGACGTCGGGTGCGGGGATGTCGCGCTCGGGGCCGATGATGATGGAGATCTCGCTCGTATAACGGCGCGTGAGATGTTCGAGCTCGCGCATGTCCATATTTTTAGGATCGCAAATGATGCCGCCTTTTGCGCCGCCGAACGGAATGTTTACCAGCGCGCATTTCCAAGACATCCACATCGCAAGGGCCTTGACCTCGTCGAGCGTGACGTCGGGATGGAACCGGATGCCGCCCTTCGCAGGTCCGCGCGACATGTTGTGCTGCACGCGATAGCCTTCGAACACGCGGATCGACCTGTCGCTCATCTCGCACGGCACTGAAACCGTGAGGATTCTCTTGGGGACGCGCAAATACGCGTGAATACCGGAGTCCAGACCGATGAGCGTGGCGACATCGTCCAACTGCGCCTGCGCCATCTCCCAGACGTTGCGCGACGCCTGCGCCGCGGATCGATCGAGCGTTGACGACATGAAGTCTCCCCTCGCGCTGTGAAGCGCAACAGCAATGCGGCCTCGGCATCCATGCCGGGGCCGCAAGGCTTCTGCGCGAGCGGGACCGTTTTCCCGTCAGCCGGACGTCACAGTGTGCGACGCCACGACGTATGGGGCCGATTTTCCTAATGCCGATATAGCCGGGCCCAATCAAGCGGCCCAAACTGTCGGTTCATTTTCTTTTAATAAGGGGACGGCCGATACTACGAGCGATCGACCCAGCATTTGTTAGGAGATGGTGCCGAAGACAGGACTTGAACCTGCACGTCCTTGCGGACACAAATACCTGAAACTTGCGCGTCTGCCAATTTCGCCACTTCGGCGCGAGCATTTATGTTCGGAGAGCCTAGGAGCGCTCCTTCCCCGCCGCGCCGACCAAAGAGGGCGCACTCCGCTGCGTCCGTAAGCGAATGTGCGTGGATACGCACGTCGGGCCTCATACGGCCAGTCTTGAGCGCACTCTGCCGCGCGCATATTATTTCGACGACGCGATCTATAACCGCGAGCGCGAACGGATCTTTTTCCGCGACTGGTTCTTAGCATGCCGAGACG
Source organism: Candidatus Eremiobacteraceae bacterium (assembly GCA_036511855.1). Classification (NCBI taxonomy): domain Bacteria; kingdom Bacillati; phylum Vulcanimicrobiota; class Vulcanimicrobiia; order Candidatus Eremiobacterales; family Candidatus Eremiobacteraceae; species Candidatus Eremiobacteraceae bacterium. The sequence continues at coordinate 46,969 of DATCBN010000004.1, forward strand.
AGCAGATCACCGTGCCGGGTGACTATCGAAGTGTCGGCGTGGCCGGCGAAAGCGTCATCATCGTGCGAGGCAAGGACGGCGCATTGCGTGCGCACTACAACGTCTGCCGGCATCGCGGCAGCAGGCTCGTCCCCGAAGAATCGTGCGGCACGTTCGCAGGCGGCATCCGCTGTCCATATCATTCGTGGACGTACGAATTCGACGGCCGCTTGCGCACCGCGCCTTTTCTCGAAGATGCGGACGGCCTGCACAAAGATGAGCTCGGCTTGCATCGTGTGGGCATCGACGTTTGGGGCGGCTTCGTCTTCGTGAATCTGACACCGGAAGCAGCGGCTGCCGAGGGACGCACGCTTGCCGTGCAGTTGGAAGGCGTGCCCGAGCGGCTGAAGCGGTATCCACTTTCCGAGCTCCGCATCGGCGCCACCATCACGTACGAGATCGCAGCCAACTGGAAAGTGATGCTCGAGAATTACAACGAGTGCTATCACTGCGCCGGCGTGCATCCGGAGTTATCCGCGCTCGTTCCTTCGTTCAAGAAAAAAGGCGGGGCGGACTTGGATTGGGAGCGCGGCATTCCCCATCGCGAAGGCGCGTACACATTCACCTTTAGCGGCACGACAGACCGCGCGCTGTTCGCCGGCCTCGACGACGACGAACGCACGAGGCACAAAGGCGAACTGATCTATCCCAATTTCTTACTGAGCCTCTCCGCCGATCACGTCGCAGCTTTCACGGTCTTTCCGCGTGGTCCGCTCGAGACCACGATCGTCTGCGACTTCCTCTTCCATCCCGACGAGATACGCAAAGCCAGCTTCGACCCGTCGGACGCAGTTGAGTTTTGGGATCTCACAAATCGCCAGGATTGGAAGATCTGCGAAAGCGTGCAGCGCGGCATGGGCTCGCGCGTGTGGGAGTATGGATACTACGCGCCGATGGAGCGCTGGAGCTTGGATCTCCGGCGCTACGTGAACGAACGGCTCGGCCCTTAGTGGCGCGCGATTTCGACTACATCGTCCTGGGCTTGGGCGGCATCGGCAGCGGCGCCGCGTATTGGTTGGCCAGGCGCGGCTCCGTCACGGTGCTCGGACTCGAACAGTTCGAACTTGGCCACGTGCGCGGCGAGTCGCAAGACCACTCGCGCATCATCCGGCTGTCATATCATGCGCCGAACTACGTCCGTTTGGCGAAGCGGGCGTACGAATCGTGGGCCACTCTCGAAGCGGAAAGCGAATCGCAACTCGTGCTCAAGACCGGCGGCTTGGATCTCGGCCCGCGCGCGGGGGCGATTCCGCTGCAAGGCTACGCCGACGCGATGACGGCGTGCGACGTGCCGTTCGAGCGGCTCGATTCGCGCGAGATCATGCGGCGTTGGCCGCAATTCACGCTGACCGACGACATCGAAGGGCTATTCCAAGCCGAGAGCGGCATCGCAATGGCGGCGCGAGCGAACGATGCTCATCGCAAGATGGCGCGTGCCCATGGCGCGGTCTTGCGCGACAACGCGCCGGTCGAGCGGATCACCGACCACGGCGGCGAGATCGAGGTCAGCGCCGGCGGCACGACCTACCGCTGCGGCAAGCTTGTGATCGCCGCAGGTCCGTGGACCAATCGCGCGCTCGCCAATTTCGATATCCACATGTCGCTCGAGATCACAAAAGAACAGGTGACGTATTTTGCGGCGCCCGATCCATCGGCGTTCGCGCCCGGCCGGTTTCCGGTGTGGATTTGGATGGACGATCCGTCGTTCTACGGCTTCCCCGTTTTCGGCGAGGCCGGCCCGAAAGTGGCGCAAGACGCCGGCGGCAAACCCGTGGACGCCGACACGCGAACCTTCGAACCTGATGCGGAAAACTTCGCGCGCGTCGAAGGGTTCTTGCAGCGTTATCTCCCGTCGGCGCTCGGTCCAGTGATCTATACGAAGACGTGTCTCTATACGCTTACGCCGGATCGCGATTTTGTGATCGACACCGTTCCCGGCCACCCCGACATTTCGTTTGCGATCGGCGCCGGACACGCGTTTAAGTTCGCGTCGGTCATCGGGCGCATTTTGGGCGAGCTAGTCGCAGACGGCAAGACACCAAGCGATATCGCCGCGTTCGGCGCCGGCCGTGAGATCCTGACGATGACCGATCCGCCGAAGTCGTATATGGTATAATCCGAAACGTGAACCCCTCGGCCAGCGTTTCGCAGTCATGAAGAAGCTGATTATCGCCCTCCTGCTCGTGGCGCCCGCTGCGGCGTCCGCCGCGCCGCTCGTCCCTTATCTGCCGGTGCCCAAGGACTCGGCGGTCATCTTGGACACCGGATCCACCAACACGCTGGGTTATCGCATCGTCGTGCAGCAGTCAGGCGACGCAGAGTACATCAACGGATCGCGGCGCGCGAAGGTCGAGTTGCCACCGTCGCTCGCGGCACAGTTCTTCAAAGACGCTCAAGCCGCCATGCCGCTGACCGCTCGGGGCGCATCGGATTGCATGAAGAGTTCGTCGTTCGGCTCATCGTTGTTCGTGTGGTGGAAGGGTTCGCGTTCGGGCGATCTCACGTGCGGCGGCGCGAGCGCAGTCGCAAACGATGCGCTGAAGATCGCGCAATCGATCGGCATGTCCACAAGCGTGCGCACGCCGCTCGTTCGTCCGATACCGATGCTCACCAATGAGCCACGCAAGCCATTGCCTCCGCAGCCCATGCCGAGTCCGTCGCCGTAAAAAGATTTTCGGCCCAGAACGTTTCGACGAGTCAACGAAAGGACGCCAACGGACTTAAAGTTTCGCGATGAGGCCCGCGGATGCTCACTCGCGGGCTTGGGCGCGGTGCTCTTTATTACGTCGCTTGTCGAGGGAAGCGGCCCGGCATTTGGATGGAGTGGTTGCGTCTACCACTGTGGCTTTAGACTATGTCGCCGTTACTTCGCTCGTGGCCGTCATTCTCGGGACCTACCTTGCTTACAGGAAACCGCCAAATATGTGACGCTCTTTGCGGGTCGTACGATAGACCTGAGTTGAGCAAGAGAATTCGCACGACGCTCGGATTTCGCGCCCATTCCGGATGGGCGACGGTGGTCGCCCTCAAGGTTCCGGTCCACGCACCGTCGGTGATCGAGCGGAAAAGAATCGCGCTCGCCGATCCCGAGACGCCGGGCTCCATGCAGCCTTTTCATGCGGCGGCAGAGCTGAACAAGACGGCCGCCGCAAGGTTTATCGCGCTATGCACCAGCGCCACGAACGCGATGGCAAAGCGAGAGCTTCGCGCGGTCGTCAAGGATTTGTCCGATCGTGGTCACGTGGTGGTCGCCTGCGGCAACCTGCTCGGTTCCGGACGTTCGCCTGCCACGCTTGCCGCGGCGCTCGCGTCGCATCCCATGTTGCACACGGCGGAAGGTAAATTTTTCCGCGAGGCGCTCAATGTCGCAAGCCGGCATTTAGGATTGCAGGTTTCGGGAATCGTGGAAAAGTAGGCGCTCGAGATCGGGTCCGCGGTGTTCGGGATAAGCTCGGAACAATTGCGACGAACGTTGAACGAACTGGGCCGGCCACTGGGCTCGCCCTGGCGTCAAGACGAGAAGCTCGCAACGCTGGCGGCTTGGCTCGCCCTCGCGGAGGGACGCACTAAGAAATCGCTTAGATCCCGGTGACCACTTTCACGAGCGCGCTCCCGAACGGCACGCCGATCCCCGTTGTGAGATCGTAGCCGGTCAGCGCATTGTAGCCGGGATCGAGCTGATTCGGGTTGGTCAAGTTGAATACGGCGTTATTGCCGTACGTGACATCATAGACTGTCTGCGCGTAGCTCGGCAAACCATAGAGCTTGTAAAATATCACGTTTGGATTGCCGAGCCGGTATGGATGCGACGATGGCCCAAACCCGCATTGCGAATTGAGTCTGCACGCCTGCAAGACCAGCGCCCACATCGCCGCTGCATCGGGCGCAGCCGCGCTCGTGCCGCCCACGGCACCGAGCGCCACAGAGTTCGGATCGAATGCGTCGATCACGACCGCATCGCCGGTGATCAGATCGGCGTTGAGCGCGATATCGGGAACGCCGCGCGCCGTGCCGACGATTCCGGTGAGCGCGTTCTGATATCCAGGCCGCGCGAACACGACCGACAGACCGCCGCCTGTGGCGCCGCGGCTCCCGAGCAAGCCGGTCTGCACTCCCCATGCCGTGATCGGCCCACCGAGGCGGCCGTCCGGCAAGATCGGCGTCGTGGTGCCGCCGACTGCGCTCACGTTCGTATCGCTGGCCGGATAAGAGACGCACAGCAAGTCTTGCGTCGCGCGGACGCCGTCGCTTTGGCAACCTTCCGCACCGGTATCGCCGGACGCCAAGAACGTCGCGATTCCTTCAGCGGCGAGCATGGCGAACTCGTCGGGTTCGAGTCCGGTCCCGTCCGGGTGCAAGATCGGATTGTTTGGCGACGCGATGTCCGGCTCTCCGCCGCCGGCACTGAGGCTGACGACGTCGGCCGCATTGTCCGCGATGGCTTGCTGCAATTCGTCGTCGACCTCGCCGATGCCGAGCGCCGGCGTGGGCGGATCGTTCGTGCACCGTCCGGCGGTGTAGCATTCATTCGGATTGTAGGCGAGGTAGAAGAGCACGCTTGCATCGCGCGCCAAACTGGACGACTGCTCGGTGTCGAGTTGCGCTTCGATGTCTTCCGGATTGCAGACGTTATAATCGGGCGGATCCGTCTGCTGACAAGGCGGCGTCACCGGCGGCGGCGTTTGCAGCCCGGTGCTGCACACCGGACAGACGGTGGTCACGTTCACCTGTTTCACCGTGCCGGTTCCGGGGACCGCGTACAGCCCGCGATATGCCGGAACGTCCGCCGTCGACATCGGCCCGGTGCCGATGATCCCAATCGTGATGCCGCGGCCGGTTATGCCGGTGTTGTACGCACCCGTGTAGTCGAAGGCGCTCGCAAGCTGCCAAGGTGAGTAGCCTAAAAGCAAGTTGTTGCCTAGGCCGCCCGCGACGTGGATCGGCGGCGTCACGACGATCATCGGGTTGTGCAGTCTGCGGCGCGTGACGATTCGCGCGACCCCTGCGATGTGCACGCCTGCGTCGACCGTCGGTTTGTACATCGGTGCGAAGAACGTCCGGTTCCCGGTGGTATAGACGCCAAACGACGTATGAAGCGCCGCCTCTAAGCGAGCTTGGCCGCCGAATATGCGCAGCGCACCGCGTTGCGGCCAGCTCTGCACGGCGAGTCCTGCTTTGGCGAAATAGTTGAAAGCACCGTTGTAGTCCGATAGCGCGGCGCCGAAGCTATCACCGATCTGTGCCGGCGTGAGGAAGTGCCGGTATACCGGCGACGACGGATCGTTCACGAGCCTTGCAAAATCGAGCAGCCCTTGTTCATCGCGCAAGGGAACGATCACGTCTATGCCAAGCGTGCCCAGATGCGCGCGGCCGGTGAAGCGCGCGCCGGCAAGCGCATCTGAATCGTATTGAATGCCCAGCGCCGGCCCGGATATCACCCGGTGCGCAACGGGCAACGTCACTGAGGACGCCGCGGACGCGAGCGTTGAAAAGGCGCCGAGGCCGATCGCCGCGACCAATGCTGCCGCGATCCGAGGCGTTGTCATGATGGGTGCGTTCTACGGGCGGATGACCGCGCGCTGAATGGACGGGTATCGGCCGCGCGTGCGCGCCGCACCGTGGTCTGCATCGTTTTTGCCGAATGCATGCGTACTGCGTCCACCAAACGGGCTGCGCCGCGCGCGACCAGTTGGGCCGGTCGACGTTCGCCACTCGCGAGCACCGTTTCGCTTTGCAGGCCGATGGTCTCGTCGATGACTGTGAATTGTATCGGCTTACCCTCGAAAAACGCGAGGCCGTTCTGGCCACTGAAGTCGTAGAACGCGGTCAGCACATCGGCACGCGTGACGCACGCGACGCCGCGGCCCTGCACGACGTACGTGTGCACGACCGTATTGTCTACGGTACCGAATATCGGGTCTACCGAAGTGTGGTGCTCGGCGATGTCGCTGCCTTGCGCGCCAAACGTGACGGGCAGCACGCACGCCGCCGGAATAGTCACGAGACCATTGTCCAAGTATGCATCGCTTGCCAATCCGCCGGCGGGCAGCCAATCCGGCACGGTGAAGACGATCGGGGAGGGCTGCGGCGACGCGCCGGGCTCGGTGACCGTGATCGCGATTTGGCCGCCTGCGGGCGCGGCGTAGGTGTAGTCGGTCTCGATCGGCGAGCCTTTCAGAACTTTGTACAATCCTGAGCCATCCGCGTTCGAAAACGCCGATGAGGATGTGCCATCTGGGAAGCTGTCGGTCTCACTGTACGAGCCGTCGTCGTTTACGAGCCGGTTTGAGGTCTGGCCATCGGGATCTGTTTCGGCCGTCGTCAGCCGTGCGTTATTGGTCCACGTGCTGCCGCCGGTCTCAGGCAGCATGTCCACCACGCCGTTGCCCGCACCGCGCTGCACGTCGTTCAAGACGAAATTGCTGTCGAGCGATTGATAGCCGTTCTCGATGAGTGGCCCGGCGCCGCCGGAGGGAAATTGGAAGTAGTCATCGGTGAGCGTCGTGATGGTTTGCAAACCCGCATCGACTTCGGTCTCGCCAAAGTCGGTCAGCCCGGTCGTGCCGTGAAATGTCGTGTTCGTCTTGACGGTCGCGACGTTGTCGACCGTCCAACTCGTCGTGCTCGTCGGCACTGGCGACGGAGCATTGGACGGACCCGGCTGCGCCGGACGCCAAAAAGTTTCGATGAGCGTGCCGTTATAGTGAAAGGTGTCGCCGTTTTGTGCCGGGCGAGAGGATCCGCCGGGCGACGGTCTCGGATTGGGTCCGGGCGTCGTGGAGCCGGAGCCGCCGCCGCACGCGGCAAGCGCGAGCAGCAGAGCCGCGCCGAGCATGGCGCCCGGATAGATCCTCACCTAAAACGTGGTGCCACTCGAAAAGCGGAACCCTTCGATCCGGCAGGCGGGCAGCACGTGACTTTCCGACCGGACGAGATCTTTCGCCAGCTCGCAGCGGCCGAGCGCGCCGACGATCGATTCATTGAAGCGCATGTTTCGCAATCCGCGCACGATCTGACCGTCCTCGATGAGAAAGAATCCGTCGCGCGTCATGCCGGTGATGATGGTTTGAAGCTTGTCGACGAGGCGGATATACCACGTGCGGCACACGAGCAGACCGCGTTTGGTCTCACGTATGAGATCGTCAGCGCTCTTCGTGCCAGGCGTCAGCACTATGTTCAGCGGCAATGGGCCAAAGGTGTTTGGCGCAGGCAGAGCATGGCCGGTGTTCGCGTGCTTCAGCTTGGCCGCGTAGTAGGAATCGTAGACGACGCCGCTTGCGACGCCTTTGTCGATGAGGGTGACAGGCTGGCGCGCTACGCCTTCAAAGTCGAACGGCATGCCCGCGCCGGATGGATGCGCGAAATCGTCGCCGATCGTGATGTTGTCGCCCATGAGTCGATCGCCGATGCGGCCGGTCATGAATGACGAGCCTTCCGAGAACGGCATCGCGCCGAATCCCGTCCATGAGAGGTAGCCGAGATATTCGCGAAACGCCGGCGGCTCCAAGATCACGGTATACTCGCCCGGCTCGACCGATCCGGGATTGCGGCCCGCAGCCGCTCTGCTGGCCGCCGTTTCGCCAAGACGCGCCGCGTTCAGATCTGAAAAGCGGCGTGAATAGCCTTCGGCATAGCCGCTCGAGTCGTCGCCCATCGCCTTGATGTTGATGGCGGAGTCGGTCGAGCGAAAGAATTGCTTGATCCCCTTCGTGTTGGCGATCGCGACGCTGCCGCTGCTCGTGGACACGTAGCCGGCGGCGGTGAGCTTGTGGCCTACCATGACCTTGACGATGTCGGCGACCGCAGCGGCGCGCGCGGCCGGCGTCAACGCCGCCGTCTGCTCGTCGTATGCCCACTCCATGGCGTGCGTCGCGGGGCCCGAGCTTGGTAAGCCCGGAAATTCTTCGTCGGCCGGCGAGACGCGCGCGATCTCGATCGCGCGTGCCACCGCGGTCCGTATGCCTTCCCGGTCGAGTTCGTTCGTGGACGCGACTCCGACGCGGTTTTGAACGACGACGCGGATGTTGATGCTGCGGTCGCGCTCGATGAGATTCTCGTGGATGACGTTATGCGTGATGCGCGAGAGCGCGAGATTTTGGGAAGTGAGGATGACTTCGGTCTCGTCGGCCTTCGATTCTTCGAGCGCGATATCGAGAACGGCGTCGGCCGCGGCGCGGTCGGTGGCAAGATCAGCGGTCATAGCCGACCACCCCGACGTCGACGTTGCGGAAGCGCGCCGGCGACGCGGCTTGGCACGAGCGCGCGGTCTGCATGGGTTCACCCTTGCCGCAGTTCGGCGTGCCCCACGCGACCCATGAATTCTTGTCGCCGATCGCATCGCACGAGCCCCAGAATTTCGGGGTCATGCCTGCGTACGTGGGATTCTTGAGCATCTTCCCCTTCTTGCCGTTCTTGATCTCGTAACCAAGCTGACACCCGAACTGAAAGTTCAGGCGCTTGTCATCGATGGACCACGACCGATTGCTCTCCATGTAGACGCCGTTTTTGATGCCGTCGAAAAGTTCGGCTTCGGGCGTCGTGCCGTGCTGCAGATTCACGTTGCCGATGCGGATCATCGGCAGGCGGCCCCAGTACTCTGCGCGCACGCAGCCGCACAGGTCGACGTTGGCCGCCATGGCCGTGTCGCGACCGGCCATGTAGCCGACGAGAATGCCGTCTTTGATGAGATAGACAGACGCGGCCGGCGTGCCTTCATCGTCAAACCCGTGCGTGGCGAATGCGAGCGGGCACGTCATGTCGCAGACCACATTCACGATCGGGCTGCCATATTTGAAGTTGCCTAATTTGTCGAGCGTGGCGAACGAGGTGCCGGAAAAATTCGCTTCCCATCCGAGCACGCGGTCGAGCTCGAGCGCGTGGCCGATGGATTCGTGGATCTGCAGCGATACTTGATCGCCCGAGAGTATGACGTCCATCGTGCCGCTCGGACACTGCTCGGCTGTGAGCAGCGCGACCGCTTCTTGTCCGATGCGGCGCGCGTTAGAAGGCAGGTCGGCTTTCTTGACGATCTCGTATCCGCCCGTTTGATACAATCCGCACGTGCCGGGAAAAAGACGGTCTTGGACGTCGCCTTCGCCCACCGCGAGCGCCTCGCACGCACTGCCGCACTGCAGCAATTCTTGCGAGATGCGGCTGCCTTCCGTGCTCGCGAATTCTTTCGTCGTGCGCCAGGCGTCCATCCACGCGCGCCCGACTGTGACGCCCTTGGCCGCTCGCACTTCGGCTTCGACGTCGAGAAGGAACTTGATGCGCTCGTCCACCGAAACGTCGTTTGGATCGATTTCAAACGGCGTCTTGAATGTGCCGACCTGTTTGCCGGCAGGCAGCAATTCGATGCCTTCGGCTTTAACCGTCGCGCTCGCTCGCGCAACCTCGACGGCCAGCGCGGCGATGCGGTCGACCTCGCGTTTGTCCATCGACGCGCTCGATGCAAACCCCCACGCGCCATCTACCAGCGCGCGAACGGAGAAACCGCGGCTCTCCGAATCGCTGAAGCCATTGACAACGCCGTTGCGCACCTCGAGATGCTCGTCGCGCACGATGCCGAACCGCACGTCGGCATAGACTGCGCCTCGCGCGACGGCAGTGTCCATCGCCGCCTGCGCTTCGGATTCAAAAAGCACGAATACCTCCGGAAACGATTCGCTGTTTGTGGTGGATAGCTTGGATTATGCGCGCTTCGGAGGGCGACCTTGCGGCACCCCGCGAATCCCGCGACGGATGAGCGAGCGAACCTCCCGATTCGCGGCCGGACTGGCCGAATTGTTCCGTGAACAGTCGTTGTCTGTCGAGGCGGCGGCTGCTGCGGCTGGTCTCGAAGTTGCCGATGTGAACGCCATACTCGCGGACGGCAGCGAGGCACCGAAGATCGGTGACATGGCGCGTCTGTGCTTGGCACTCAAGCTCGATCCGCTTGATTTTCTCCATCGATGCGGCATGTTCACCGACGTCGACTACGCGATGGGCCTCGATCCCCTGTTCTTCCTGAATGAAGGTGGCGTGCGGGCGATGATGCGCATCACGTTGCGCGAGCGATTCAACAATCCGAAGCCAATCGAAGGCGAGCACGTGATACGTCGCAACACCGTGATACGCGCGCTGCAAGACGACCGCCTCATCGACGATCCCGCGCGCATCGAATTGCAGATGCGCTACCTGCTCCTTGCGGCTAAAAACGCGGGTTGGATCGAGGACCTGTAGCCAGACCCTGTGGGAGGGCAAGCATCGCTTGCCCATCTGTGGGGCCGACCTTCATGGTCGGCCGGCCGATGATAAACATCGGCCCCACATTTCATGTCGGCGCCGCTCTCTTTGTGGGGACGACCTTGTTGGTCGGCCGAACCGAGCAGGCGCATGTCAATTAGCTCGCCAACCCCGCGACGATGTTCACCCAGGAGAACGGCATGCCAGCGGTAGCTCTCGCCGACAAATCGGAGCACGCGCTCGTGCCGGCCGTCGTCAAAGCGTTTCGAGTTCTTGAGGCGCTGGCCGACTCCGTCGAGCCGCTGGGCGTATCGGAACTGGCCCGACGTCTCGACATCGGCAAGAGCACCGTTCACGGATTGCTGACGACCCTAGCTGCTCTCGGCATGATCGAAGCCGGCAACGGCAGTCGGCGCTATCGCATCGGCCGAGGATTGCACTTGTTGGCTTCTCGATCGGCGGGGGGCGTCGATCTCCGTGCGCTGGCCAGACCGAAGTTGGAAGCGCTCGCCGGCACAACCGGCCAGACGTCGTTTCTCGGCATCCCTCATCGAGACGCGGTGACGATCGTCGACATGGTTCACGGGCCGCTCGCGATGTCGGTGTCTGCGCGGGTCGGCTCTTCGATTCCGCTCCTCGCCGGCGCGGTTGGAAAAGCGTTGCTTGCGGCGTGGCCCGAGGTACGCCGCGACGCATTTCTCGCCGGCCGGGAGTTGCCGCGCTTCACCCGCCGCACGCTGACCGACAACCAGCGCTATCGCGCTGCGGTGCGCCGGGCAGACGAACGCGGATTCGCGATCGATGTGGATGAGTACGTGGATGGCATGCGCGCGGCGGCGGCGGCGATCGTCGGTCCCGATGACGAACCTGTTGGCGCGCTTTGGGTTGCCGGCTTCGCGCGGCATATCGATGATGCTGCGCTGGACGAGATAGCGAAATCGGTGGCAATTGCGGCGCGCGAGATCGGGGCGCTTTTATAAGCCGGGGCAAGCGGTGCTTGCCCTAGTACGAGTGACGCATCGGCTCGGCCGACCATAAAGGTCGGCCCCACAGAGTCGTCGTCAACACCAATTTGTTGTTTGGGGCAAGCGATGCTTGCCCTCGTACAGATAGATAAAAAAAGGGGCAAGCGATGCTTGCCCTAGTACGGTTGCCCTAGTACAGATGCCCTCCTACAATAAGATTTTACCGGTGGACGACGTCGCGCGACAAAGCCAGCGCGTGTTCGATGTCCGCGATGATGTCCGACTCCGCCTCGATGCCGACTGAGAAGCGCAGCAAGTTCTCGGTGACGCCGCGCATCTCGCGCATCTCCTTGGGGATGGATCCGTGGGTCATCGAAACCGGATGGCACAAGAGCGATTCGACGCCGCCGAGACTCTCAGCGAGTGAGAAAATGCGCACCGATGAAGCGAACGCGCGCGCGCGCGCAGCGCCGCCTTTGAGTTCGAAGGAAACCATACCGCCAAAGCCCCGCATCTGCTGCTTCGCAAGATCGTGCTGGGGGTGGTCGGGTAAACCTGGATAAAACACGCGCTCCACGTCCGGATGCCCGTGCAAGAACGCCGCCACCGCGCGCGCGTGCCGCTCGTGCTCGCGCATGCGGATAGCCAGCGTCTTCACGCCGCGCAACGTGAGGAAGCAATCGAACGGCCCGGGCACACCGCCGACCGCGTTTTGGTGGAACTTGATGATCTCGTGCAATTCTTTCTTGTTCGTCGCCGCGAAGCCGCCGACGGTATCCGAATGACCGCCGATATACTTCGTCGTTGAATGCACGACGATGTCCGCTCCGAAGTCCAGCGGGTTTTGCAAGAACGGTGTGGCAAACGTGTTGTCCACAGCCATCAGCACGCTGCGGGCCCGGCACACCCCGGCGATGGCTTTTAGATCGCAAAGTTTCAGAAGTGGATTCGTTGGGGTTTCAAGCCAGACCATTTTCGTGGCCGACTTGATGGCATCGTCGACGTTGGCCGTCACCGACGCATCCACGTAATCAAACGTCATTCCGTACCGCTTGAGCACTTTGTCGAAGAGACGGAACGTACCGCCGTACAAATCGTCGCCCACGACGACGTGATCGCCGGCCGACAAGATGTTCATCACCGCCGCGGTCGCCGCCATGCCCGAGGAGAAGCACGACCCGTACGTCGCGTTTTCGAGCGATGCGAGACACTGCTCGAGAGCGACGCGCGTCGGGTTCACCGTGCGCGAGTAGTCGAAGCCTTTGTGTTCGCCCGGCGCAGCTTGTGTGTAGGTGGACGTCTGGAAGATCGGCACGATCGTGGCACCGGTGACCGCTTCCGCGCCCTGACCGACGTGGATGGCTTTCGTCGCAAATTCCATGAGATTAGTTCGCCTTTATGCTCCAGAGAGATAGTTGATGATGTCCATCTTCGTGATCACGCCGATGGGGGCGCCCAGATGGGCAACGATGACGGCCGCGTGTCCGAGCGAGAGCGCCTTGTACGCATGCTCCACCGGCTCGCGATCGTCGAGGACGGCAAACGGCCGGCCCATGACGTCGCGCACTTCGCTGTGCACGACATCGGATCTGTCGTAGACCATCTGCATGACCGAGACTTCGTTGATCGATCCCACGATCTCGCCGTGATCGAAGACCGGGATCTGCGAGATCTGAAATTCGCGCATCAATTCCACCGCGCGCCGCACCGAATCGGTCGGCGAGAGCGTGATCAACTGCGGGATGAGTCCTTTCGCTCGCAGCACCTCGCCGATGGTCGCTGCGCGCCCCTCCTCGCCGATGAAGCCGTTGGCGCGCATCCATTCGTCGTTGAATATCTTCGACATATAGCCGCGGCCGCTGTCCGGCAGCAGCACCACCATGACGGCATCGGCTGGCAGTTCGGAAGCGACTCGCTTCGCCGCGACCGCAGCCGTGCCCGAAGATCCGCCGACAAGCAAGCCTTCCTCGCGGCAAATGCGGCGCGCCATCAGAAACGAGTCTTTGTCGGAGACGCGCTCCATCCGATCGATGGCTTTCAAGTCGACGGTGGCCGGCAAGAAGTCCTCGCCTATCCCTTCGACCTTATACGACTTGGCGGTGTCGCCGGAGTAGATCGAGCCTTCCGGGTCCGCGCCGACGATCACGATGGCCGGATTCATTCTTTTGAGGAAATGCGAGATGCCGGAGATCGTGCCGCCTGTGCCGAGCCCGCCGACGTAGTGCGTGATCTTGCCGGCCGTCTGCTCCCAGATCTCGGGCCCGGTGGTCTGTTCGTGCGCGAGCGGATTCACCGCGTTTGCGAATTGATTCGGCTGAAACGCGCCGTTGATCTCGGCAGCGAGTTTGGCCGATACGCCGTAGTACGACTCCGGGCTGCTGGCCGGCGCCTTCGTCGGCGTGATCACGACTTCGGCGCCGTATGCTTTGAGCAGCGAGACTTTTTCGTCGCTCACTTTGTCCGGCATCACGAGAATGCAGCGATAACCTTTGATGGCGGCCACCATCGCGAGCGCCGATCCGGTGTTGCCTGAGGTCGCTTCCACGATCGTGCCGCCGGGCTTGAGCAATCCGCGTTCTTCGGCGTCGCGGATCATCGCAAGCGAAGGCCGGTCTTTGACCGACCCGCCGGGATTCACATACTCGACTTTTGCGAGCACCATGCACGGCGCACCGTCCATAACGCGCCGCAGCCGCACGAGCGGGGTCCGCCCGACGACATCGAGCGCCGAATCGTAGTAGCGCATGCCGTCATCGCGCAATGGACCTAACGCCGATTGCATCGGTTCGGTTTTCACGTGAGCGCTCCTTAACTAACGCGGCCGGCGAGAAAATCTTCCGTACGGACATCCGATGGTCGGCTGAACAACGCCGGCGTGTCGCCGATCTCGACGACATCGCCACGTTCGAGATAACATGTCACATCCGACAAACGCGCCGCCTGCTGCAGATTATTGGTCGCCAAGACAAGCGTGCACTCGCGCCGCAATCGCGATAGCATATCCTCGAGCGTCTGTGTCGCCACCGGATCCAACGCGGCGCATGGCTCGTCGAGCAACAGCGCTTCGGGTTCCAACGCGATCGCCCGCGCGATGCATAGCCGCTGGCGAACCTCGGCCGAGAGATCGCCGGGCTGTTTGGCCGGTTGTCTCCCGAGCTGTTCCCACAACATGACGCGTCTCATCGAACGCTCGTAGGCTTCTTCGAGCGCGTGCTGCTCTCGTACTCCCATCGCTCGCAAACCGAAAACGACATTTTCGAATACCGACATCGGCAAGACGGCCGGCTGCGAAAACACAAGGCCGAGACGGCGCCGCACCCGGGCGACGTCGATGCCATCGCCGAGAATTTCTTCCCCGTCCACCTTCACACTGCCGGAAACGTGCCACTCCCGGTCGAGGTCGAGCATTCTGCACATCGCGCGCAAGAGCACGGACTTGCCAGACCCGGCGCCGCCGATTACGGAGAGCGACGTGGCGGCCGGCAGCGTGAACGTGATCCCACGCAAGGCCTCCATGCCGCCGCGCGTCACCCGGAGATCGGCAAGAGCGAGCTTTGCCTCTTGGCCGGCGGTGCGGACCGGCGTCATCGGACGGACAACGAGCGGTACGGCTCGCCCTCGAGCCACCGGGCGGCGGCATGGAATACGAGGACGAGCACCACGAGCGTTGCCGCGCGCAACAGCACGACGTGCGATGCCGGCTGGATTGCAGCCGCGAAGAATTGGCCGGCCGCGAACGGCAAGTATGAGATGTCGGGCGAGGACGGCGCGCTCGCTGCGGCCCGCTCCGCGCTTCCAGCGCCTGCAAGCGCGACGACGATCACGCTCGTATCGACGCTCATGCGCGCCGCCGTGCGCAATGCGATCGCGACGACGCTCCGAATCGAGGCGCGCAGATGGACGACGAGCGCGACGTAGTGCGGCGAAGCGCCGGCTGCGATGGCCGCGTACAACCGTTGCCGGGCCTCCGGCGACGTGAAAGTCTCGACGAGCGCGGTCGTCGCCGTGGGAAGGCAGACCGCGCACATCGCGGCAGCCGCGACGAGCCCGATGTTGGTCGTGCCCGTGAGCAGCGCGACGACTGCGACGGCACAGCCCGTGACGACCGGCGGCACCGCGCGTCCGCTTCTTCCGGCCGAACGGACGAGCGGCCCGGCCGCACCCGATGCTTTAGCAGCCACGGACAGCGCCGCGAGCAGCGCGATCAACATGGTGACGGGCAGCGCAAGGCCTACCGCGGCGAACGTCACGCCGATGCCGTCGGAAAGCGACATGGTCGCAAGCTCCACGGTCACGTCCATGCGATGTGCCGGTCGAATCTATTCGCGGCGCTGACTGCGGCGAATCCCAACGCGATCAAGACGAGACCTGCGGCCGACGCTTGTCCGAGCAGTACGAGCGTTTCGTTCGAGCCGGAGGCAGAAACGCCGTGAAGACTGGCGCCGACCAAGACTGCGCCGAGCGGCCGCTGACCAAAGGCAAGCGCAAGAAAGATCAGCGTCACGGCCGATGCCTCGCCGGCGGCGCGCGCAAAACCAAGCGACATCGCTGCCCACAACGTGCGGGCGACGAGCGGGAGCAAAACGGCGACCGCGATGAGCGGGCGCGCAGCACCGGCTGCGGCGGCGCCCTCGCGCGTGACAACCGGGATACGATGAAGCGCGTGCATGGTGGCGCCGAACGCCGGCGCGATAAGCATCAGCGTCAGCATCATCACGGCCACGGAAACGACTTGCCACTCCGGCGGCGCGGCATGACTGCCGGGCCGGCCGAACGCGGTCGGGATGATGATCGCCCAGCCAAGACCGCCCCACACGATGGGCGGAACCGCGCGCAAGCCCGCGATAAAAAGCCGGGCCACACGATTGAGCCACGGCTGCCCGAATTCTTCGCTGACGAACGCGAGCGCCGCACCGATCGATGCCCCAAGGCCTGCGGCCAGCGCAGCGATCGTGATCGTCATCGCGACCGGCGCCGCGTATGAAATGTCGGCCGGGCGATCGCGCACTTCCATCGCGGCAAACGCGATCACGCCCACGACGGCAACCGGTACGGCGACGACAAGCCAGGCGCACAGCCTGCCCGCCGTCATGATGACCCGCGTGCCGAACCCGGTCATATAAGTCCGCGTTCGGCGGCCTTCACGCGGGGACCCTTTGACTATCGGGCGGCGCGGTTACCGGTCGTCATACTGCGCAACAACTACCTTGCCGATACGGCGAAGATACTCGCGGTGCGCCACAAGCGACCGCGCGCCGCGAATCGATCGCCATTCTTGTTCGGGTATCGCCGCCGAATCCGGCCCGTCAAGCAAGAACGACATGCTTGCGGCCTTGCCCGGATTCATTTTCATCGCTATGTTCGATGGCAACGCTGCATATGGTGCGACGGAAGGCTGCGCCGCAAACGCATCGAGCATCGGCGGTGCTGCGGCGTCGTACATGTTCAACGGATCCAGGCCGTAGAGCACCTCGACCGTGCGCAAGATGCTCGGGATGCTGTAGTGCGTGTGGTCCACGTAGCCTTGGCGCACGTATGGCCCGATGACAAACGCGGGTTGGCGATGCGAGTCCACGTGGTCACCGCTTCCTTGCGGATCGTCGGTGGTCACAAAGACGACGGTGTCGCGCCATTCCGGCCGTTTCGATAGCCCTTCGACGATCTGTCCGAGCGCGGCGTCGTTGCTAGCCACATAGGAAGCCGGCGTGTAAAATCCGGCTTTGGTGCCCGCCGTGTGATCGGTTGGCAGCGTCAGGTACGAATACGAAGCCAGACCGTGGGCGTTCACGTCGTCGAGGAAAAGTTTCGCGCGCGCCGTGTCGAGCACGGCGAAGTCGATGTGCGCGCCTGGATACAACTGATCGGCATGGCTGGCCAACCCAGGCGCGATCTTGCCGTCCGCATTCATGGTCATCTGCTCGCCGTAGACGCGAAACGAAACACTTTTGCGTTGCAATTCGTCGATCAGTTCGCCGCGCGGTCCGAACACGGCGCTCACGTTGACTCGCGGTCCCTTCGGCAGATCGGCGAGATCGCGAAACCAATCGAAGTCCATCTGCTGCACGGTGACGGAGTCTTCGCCGGCGACGGCGTACGGCCAGATCGAATAAGCGACGCGCCGGTCTTTCGGCGTTGCGAGATCATCGGGCGTGTGGGCGTTGCGCACGTGATAGTCGTTTGCCATGCCTTGCGTGGCCCACGCGTGTCCGTAGATGCTCGCCTGGCCGTTGCCCATGAAGTTGTCGAACAATGTATACCGTTCGGCCAGGGCGTGCGCATTCGGCGTGTACTTCTTGCCGTAGAGCAGCAGCGCGGGATCGGCGTCGGCTTGCGGTTCGTCGCCGAATTCCTCGTCGAAGTGCTTGTTTTCTTGAACGATGAAGACGACGTGCTTGATCGCCGGGAGCTGGCTTGGCGCGGGTGCGGCGACCGCGAAATGGTTATCGCTCGCCACCGTATCGGTCCATTGCGCAAAGCGCTTGGGTTCCACGACCAGATGTTGCACGAATCCCGTGTACCAGCCGTTCCATTCGGATCCCGGATCGGGCTGGGTGCCAAGTCCCTGCGCACTGAGTATCCACAACTGCGGCTTGTCTCTGGGATCGTCGTCGATCGTGGATTGCCCGCGGAAGAGCACGCTCATCGGATACCATCCGGTGGGGATCCTGCCGATCACGCCGCCGCTCGCAAGATCGACGATCGCGACATCGTTGAAGCCGGACTCCGCGACGAATAACGTCGTACGATCGCTCGAGACCGCCATGCCCGACGGCGTCTGGCCGGCGAACGGGTCCGCGGCCAGGAAAAGGTCGAGATGGCGCGTGACTTTGCGCGAGGCGATATCGATTTGCGCGACGTCATGACCATCCGCGTCGGCGACAAAGACGCGATCGCGATCGACCAGCAGTCTGGTCGGATGCGGGCCGGTCTGGATCTCAACGGGGCTCGACGTGCCCTCGGCCCATGCGTCGACGTGGCCGCTATCGTAGATCGTCGCGATGAGCATGCCGCCGGAAACGGCGACATCGAACGGCTGCCCGCTGGCTTTGAGGCGCTGGATGACAGCGCCGCTCTTGTCGTTGACGACGTCGACTTCGCGCTGTGCCGTGCGCGCGACGATGAGATCGTGCGATCCGGGATCATCGGCGACACCGTTGACCAGGCCGCCGAGCCGGATATCCGGACGCTTTGCGAATACCGGAGCGTCCGTCGAATCGGCAGCGTCGTACGAGAAACGCGAGACCAAACCCGTGTAGCCGCGCGTCACGAAGATGCCGTCGATGGTCCACGCCATGCCGGTAGCAAACGGCACGGACAGACGGTCGACTTGCCGCGCGTCTTCGCCGACGGCGATGACGTCGACCGCGCCGCCATCCTGGGAAAGCACGGCGATCCATTTGCCGTCGGGCGACATCGCCTCGGACGACGCAAAGCCCTCGACGGGAATCGTGAAACCGATGGGAGTCACCGATCTGCCATCGGGAAGGAGAGAGTATGCCGCCGCCCCCGAATGGCCGGCGGTTACGATCGCGGCCGCGCACGCTGTCGCGGCAAGAATGGTGCGCATGTGCATCAACATCCGACTTTCAACGCGATGAGTGATGGGTCTACCCGAATCTACCGGTGATGTAGTCCTCGGTGCGGTTGTCCTTCGGTGTGGTGAACATCCGCGATGATTCGCCGAACTCCACGAGTTCGCCGGGCGCGGCTTCTGCAGCAAGCATGAAGCCGGTGTAGTCCGAGCAACGCGCGGCCTGCTGCATGTTGTGCGTGACGATGATGATCGTGTAGGTCTTCTTCAGGTCGCGCATGAGCTCTTCGATCTTCATGGTTGAGATCGGGTCAAGTGCCGACGCAGGTTCGTCCATGAGCAGCACGTCGGGCTCCACCGCGAGCGCGCGTGCGATGCAGAGCCGCTGCTGCTGCCCGCCCGAAAGCGAAGTGCCGGGCTGGTGCAATTTGTCTTTGACTTCGTCCCAGAGCGCAGAGAGACGCAGGCTATGTTCGGCGATGCTGTCGAGCGAACTGCGATCGGAGATGTTGCCGGCCAGGCGGACGCCGGCGAGCACGTTTTCCTTGATGGACATGGTGGGAAACGGATTCGGGCGCTGAAAAACCATGCCGATCCTGCGCCGCAGCGCGGTGGGATCGACACCCGGATCGTACAGATTCGCGTCGTCGAGCAGCACTTCGCCCTCGACGCGCGTGTTCGGCACCACCTCATGCATGCGGTTCAGACACCGCAAGAGCGTGGACTTGCCACAGCCGGATGGACCGATGAGCGCGGTGATGGCGTTCGGCTCGAAGCGGATGGTGACGCCGCGAACTGCGAGATGCTTGCCATAGTAGGCGTTGAGCGAATGCGTGCGGAGTTCGGTCTTCATTCGGACTTCGTCAGTGCACGCATCAGCGGGCGGTGGTGCGGGCTGGAAACGCCAAACGCGCGATCAGATTCAGCGCGAAGACGAGTAAGATCAAAACGAGCGCACCACCCCAGGCGGCTTGCTGCCAGTCTTTGTACGGCGAGATCGCGTATTGGAAGATGATGAGCGGAAGCGCGGCGGTCTGCGAATTGATGCCCCGGCTCCAGAACGAGCTGCCGAACGCGGTGAACAGCAACGGCGCCGACTCGCCGGCGACACGCGCCACCGCCAACAAGACGCCGGTGACGATGCCGGGTCGCGCGCAAGGCACGGTGACGAGCAGGACCGCCTTCCATGAGGGAATGCCAAGCGCCAACGCGCCTTCACGGATCGTGTACGGCACGAGGCGCACCGCCTCTTCGGTGGTGCGCACCACGATGGGCAGCATGATGACCGCCAGCGCGACGGACGCCGAGAGCGCCGAGAAGTGCTTGCTCGGCAATACGACGAGCGCGTATGCGAAGACGCCGATGGCGATCGAGGGGACTCCGGTGAGGACGTCGCTCAAGAATCGAACGGCCATGGCGGTCTTGCCGCGGCCGAAGAGGGCGAGGTAAATGCCCGCCATGACGCCGACGGGCACGGCACCAAGCGATGCGACGGCGATGATCTCCATCGAACCGAGAATCGCATTCGCGATGCCGCCGCCCGGCACGCCGATGGGCGCAGGCAATCTTGTGAAGAACGCGGGCGTCAATGCCCCTATTCCGTTCTCGACGACGTAAAAGATCACGGCCGCGAGCACACCGGCGGCGAGCAGCGTGCAAAATCCCGCGACGCCCACCATGAACGCGCTATAAGCGCGGCGCGCGGCGAGACCCTTCACTTGCGACCCGCTCTCGGGCCCGAGGCGACGCTCCAGACGAGCGTGCGCGCGATGACGTTGATGACGATGCTCAACACGAACAAAAGCAAACCGACTTCGATGAGCATCGCGACGTATTGCCGTCCGGTTGCTTCAGTGAATTCGAGTGCGAGGACGCTCGCCATCGTGTAGCCCGGCGCGAAGAGAGAAGCGGCGATGGCCGGCTTGTTGCCGATCACCATCACGACCGCCATCGCTTCGCCGAGCGCGCGGCCAAGAGCCAGCACGAGCGCGCCGATGACGCCCGAGCGGGCGTAAGGCAGCACGGCTTTGGAAAGCACTTCCCACTTCGTGGCGCCCAGCGCGAGCATGGCTTCGCGCTGATCGATGGGCACGGCCGTGAACACGTCGCGCGATATCGCCGCGACGGTAGGCAAGATCATGATCGAGAGCAAGACGCCGCCGGTGAGCATGCCGACGCCGTAGATCGGTCCTTGGAATTGCGGCAAGAATCCCAGTGTTTTGCTCAAGAAAGGTTCGACCGTGGTGCGCATCACCGGCGCGAGCACGAACAGGCCCCACAGACCGTAGACCACGCTCGGCACCGCCGCGAGCAACTCCACCAGCATCCCAAGCGGACCCGCGAGCCGGCGCGACGCGAGCTCTGAAAGGAACAGCGCGCACGCGATGCCGATCGGCCCCGCGATCAACAGCGCGATCGCCGACGTGACGACGGTGCCGAACACGAATGGAAGGACGCCGTACTTGCCGTCGGTCGGATCCCACGTGAAATTCGCGATCGACGAAATCGGAACTGTGGACAGCGCCGGCCACGCCGAAACGAAAAGGACGACGAACAAACCGGCCACGACGAGCAGCACGACCCATGCGGCAGCGTGGACGGCGGCGCCAAACGCGCGATCGCCGACGCGCGTGGAAGCGCGCAGCATACGCGGCCGCGCGACGGGTATGGATATGGGGGCTATGTCGACGCTTTGCTGCGACACGACGCTCTCATTAAGAAGGCGAAGACGGTGCGGAACTCAGGTTTGTCGCCTGGTGCCGCGCCGCCTTTTTAGATTACCGGCGTGCGCGCCGGCGTTGTGCGCCGGCTTCGCGGACGATGCTATCGGATGGCCGCGAGCGCCTTGCGCGCCGAGTTCTGCACGTTCGAGGGCAACGGAACGTAGTGCACTTTCGCGGCGTACGACTGTCCCGAGGTCACTAGCCAGTTGAACAAGTCGACCAGTGCCTTGCCTTTGTTCGCATCCGGCTGGCTCCTCCAGAGCATGACCCACGAGTAGCCGCAGATCGGATAACTCGCGGAGCCGTTCTGGTCGACGATGGAGAAGTCGTTCGGATTGACGGTGGCCTTTTGCGCCGCGGCTGCGCGCACGCTGTCAAGGGTTGGCAACACGAACGCGCCGGCCTTATTGCGGACCGCGGCGTACGTCATGCCGTTCTCGAGCGCATACGCAAGCTCGACGTAACCGATGGCGCCCGGATTGTTGCGCACCTGTCCGGCCACGCCTTCGTTACCCTTTGCTCCGAGCGACGCGGCGCCCGGCCAATTCACGCTCTTGCCCGTGCCGATCTGCGATTTCCATGCTGGGCTCACATGACTGAGATAGTCGGTGAAGATGTAGGTGGTGCCGCTGCCGTCGGCGCGGTGCACGGTGACGATGGGAAGATTCGGGAGGTTCGCTTGCGGGTTGAGCTGCGCGATGGCCTTGTCGTTCCAGTTCGTGATCGTGCCCGAGAAGATGGCGACGAGGACGTCGGACGTGAGATGGAGATCGGCGGGAGCGCCGGGGACGTTGTACGCGATGGCCTCGCCGCCAAGCGCGACGGGCACTTGGATGACATCGCCGTTCGACGATGCGGCGGCGGCGAGCTCTTTGGCGTTCATCGGCACGTCAGATGCGCCGAAATCCACGGTTTTAGCGGTGAATTGTTGGATGCCGGCGCCGGAGCCGATGCTTTGATAGTCGACCGTGACATCGTTGTGCACTTCGGAATATTGGTAGAAGGCGCGCGAGAAAAATGGATAATCGAACGACGATCCCGCGCCGACGAGTTGGGAATCGGCCAGAGCCGCGGCCGGTGCTGCGAGCGAAATGCCCGCGAGAACGGTTGCGATGAGTCTGAGGGGGCTATTGCGCACGATTTTTATGCTCCTGCAGTGCAAGTGAAGCGGACGCTTTATTCAATAGTATACCGTGGGGGCATCAAGTTGAAGTTATCGCAAGGTTAAGGAAAGTTAAGACCAGCAGACCTAAGTCTCAGTGCGGCCGGCTTTGAGGAGCGCGTCGCCGTGTGCGGCGACTTCGTTGATCTCAACAACGGAACGCTTGAGCTTCTTCGGGACGCCCTCGACCATGTAAGCGACGCGCTCGCAGACGTTTGTGGCGTGGTCGGCGATGCGCTCCAAGTAGAGCGCGACGAGGATGAGGTTGCTCCCGCGATTGATGGCCTTTGGATCTTTGGCCATGAATTCGATGAGTTCTTTGAAAACGGCGCGATAGAGGCGATCGACTTCGTCGTCTTTTTCCGGGATGAGGTGCGCAGCACCGGCGTCTCGATTGGCAAACGCATCGAGAGATTCGCGCAACATCTCGCGCGCTTTGGCGGCCATCCGCGGAATGTCGATCATCGGCTTGAGCTGCGGCTCGCGAGCCAAATTCTTCGTGATCTGCGCGATGTCGCAGGCGTGATCGCCGATGCGCTCGAGGTCGATGATGATGTCGAGCATGGCCGCGATGGTGCGCAGGTCCGACGCCATGGGCTGCTGCAATGCGAGCAGGTTCAGGCAGTTGGTCTCGATGCGCACGTTGAGGTCGTCGATGTAATCGTCGAAATTCAGGATTTCGTCCGCGAGGGCGATGTCGGACCGGGCGAGCCCGTCGACTGCTTTCGTGATGGCCTCTTCGACCAAGCTTCCCATCCGCAGGACGTCTTGCTGGGTCTCGTTGAGGATCCGGTGGAAGTTCTCCCGGGCCAATATTTCCTCGCTTCCAGGCGATGACCGGTTTTATTGCATTATAAAGCGCGAGCGCGGGTTTGTAAACACGCGAGGCGCGAACGTCGAGCGGCTAGACGCTAAACGTGCACCGGAAGGTGGTCCCGCGATTGAGCTCGCTTTCCGCGGTGATCGAGCCGCCATGCGATTCGACGATGTGCTTGACGATGGCCAGGCCAAGTCCGGTGCCGCCGGCGCTGCGCGAGCGCGACCGGTCGACGACGTAAAAACGCTC
Organism: Candidatus Eremiobacteraceae bacterium; assembly: GCA_036511855.1. Lineage (NCBI taxonomy): Bacteria > Bacillati > Vulcanimicrobiota > Vulcanimicrobiia > Candidatus Eremiobacterales > Candidatus Eremiobacteraceae > Candidatus Eremiobacteraceae bacterium. The sequence continues at coordinate 70,679 of DATCBN010000004.1, forward strand.
GAATATGTGCGGGAGCGCATCGTAGGGAATGCCTGGCCCGTCATCCTTCACGTAGAGCGTCGCGAGACCGGGCGCGAGCGAAATCCCGACCTGGACGTGACCGGCTGTCGAAGAATGGCGCAACGCGTTGTCGAGCAAGTTGAAGACGACTTGCACGAGCCGGTCGCGATCGCCGACGATGGTCACCGCCTGCTCCGGAAGCGAGAGGTCGAGCGCGATGCCCAGGCTACGCGCGCGCGGCATGTGGGTGGCGACCACATCGCGGCAAAGCGCGCTCAAATCGACCGTGCCGAAGCGCATCTCCAGCCTGCCGCTCTCGAGCCGGGCGAGATCGAGCAACTCTTCCACCAGCACGACCATGCGGTCGGTCTCGGCCGCGAGGCTGCGAAGGAATCCAGCCGCATCGGAGCCGTCGGCGCCGGATTGCAGCGTCTCGATCATGATCTTCATGGCCGCAAGCGGCGTGCGCAATTCGTGCGAGACGTTTGAGACGAAGTCGCGGCGGATCGCCTCAAGTTCGCGCATCCGCGTGAGATCGACGACGACCGCGATCGCCTCCGTCGAGCCGTCCGCCCCGTGCACGGCCTTCGTCGTGATCCTCAGGCTGCGATCGGACGCGGCATGAAGCGGCACCTCGGCGGTGCCTTCGACCCCCTCGCGCAATGCCGCCAACAGCCTGCGGTCGAGATCGTAGCTGCGGACGCTTTCGATGAGCGCCCGGCCCACGGCTCGCTCGGGCTGCACGCCTAAGATGTCCGATGCCGCGGAGTTGAACGCCGTCACGCGCGCATCGTCGTCGATGACGACGACGCCGACCGGCAACACATCGAGCAGCGCCCCGAGCCGCGCTGCGGCCGCCGCCGCTGAGATGGACGCGGCCGACTCCACGCCGTTTAACGCTACTTCGGCCTTCGCGTCACGAAGCCGCCGGGCCATTCTCGAATTCGCGATCAACACCGCCAGCAGAGCGATCGCGAGCACTATCGAAACGATGGCCGAAAGCACGTTCACTCTCGAAAAAGATAACCACGGCTGCGGACGGTGATTATATGTTGCGGATCGTTGGGATCGTCTTCAATCTTCTCGCGCAGCCAGCGCACGTGGACGTTGACGGTCTGCTGATCGCCGAAGAAATCATATCCCCACACGCGATCCAGCAGCGTTTGACGCGTGACCACCCGGCCGCGGTTCTCAAGCAGGACGTGCAAGAGCGCGAATTCCTTCGGCGCCAGCTCCACGACATTCTCGCCCTTCGTGACGCGCTGACGCGCCACGTCGAGTTCGATGTCGCCGCCGGTCAACACCGTGAGTTCCTGCGCGGCTTTCGTCGTGTTGCCCAGCCGCCGCAAATGCGCCTTGACGCGCGCCAGCAATTCGTAGATGGAGAACGGCTTGGTGATATAATCGTCGGCGCCGATTTCGAGAAGCAGAACCTTGTCGATCTCTTGATCCTTCGCGCTGAGCATGACCACCGGCATGTTCGACCGCTTGCGGATTTCGCGGCAGACTTCGGTGCCGTCGAGTTCGGGCAGCATGATATCGAGGACGCACAGGTCGGGCTTCTCGATTTCGAGGACGCTTAACGCCTGCCGCCCGTCGCCTGCCGTGCAGACCTGGTAGCCGTTTTTCTCAAGGTTATAGCGCAGCGTCTGTAAGATGTGGACCTCGTCATCGACGACGAGAATTTTCCACGGCTTCGATGGCGCGCGCTCCGGGCCGGCCTGCGACATTGCTCTCATCGGTTTCTCAAGGCTTGATTAAATTGCCTGGAAGAACGAGCAAGTTCGCGCGGCAAACGTTAATGATTCTTAACCATTGCGCGGCGTTGTTCTCGCATTCAAAGCGGCACGACGTGGAACGTGTGATACGTCCACGAAAACCACATACCGTAGACGTTGGCCGCGAGCGAAACGACGACGAGAGCGATCGAGAACCAGCGCGGCGTGCGGTCCATGCCGCGCGCGACGAGCGGCACGAGAAATGCCGTGAAATCCAGCGAATGACGCATACCGAACTGCTCGAAACCGTTCACGTAATAGAGCAGGGACGGCACCGCGACCAAGATCGCCGAACTCCACATCGCGATGGTTTCGCGCCCGCGCGCGGATGCGAGCGCCAGCACGAGCGCCGGACTTGTGAACGTGAGGCTTACGCCGAGGCCGCCCGGTTTGAGCCATGGAAAAGATTGTGTGAATTCGGGCGGCAGAATGAAAAAGCTGTACAGATTGAACGGCAAGTATTGCAGGCGAAACGGACTGCCCGTGGGTTCGCCCACGGAATCCTGATGGTACCACACGGTGTAGCCGATATCGGTCGGCACTCCCCAGCGCGCTTCATTATAGAACGCGTAAAGCACGAAGAGCGGCAGCGCGCCTGCGACGGCCGACCCGAAGGCCCGCAACCGGCGCTCCGGCGGCGTCTCTACCCAAAGCCACCACGCGAACGGCAGCGCCGCCAACACGATTGGGAAGCGCGACAGTGCGGCGCACGCGATCAAGAGCCCGAGCAGCCACGGCCGCCTGTGCCCGTACCACTCGGCAAGCGCGAGCAGCGCGAACATCGCGCCGGCCACGTGCGCGAACATCCAGACCGCGCCGAACGCGCTGCACCACCATAGAATCGTGCCGGCCGTCAAGAATGCGAGCGTCCAGTTGCGCGTGGCCGGCGTCACGTCCATGCGGCCGAGCATCACGTCGGCTGCGGCGACCGCGACAGCGCCGCACAACACGCACGCGAATGTCTGGTTGGCGGCGGCGCCGAATATCAATGCGAGCGGGAGCATGATCACGGCGGGGATAGGCGCTTCGATGATATACCATTTGCCGAGATATTTCAGCGCGTCGATGGCAGGGCTGGGTTCCGGAATGGCGATCGATCCGTGGAGCCACGCGTTGGCGAGAATCGTATAGTTGTCGTAAGCGGTCTGTTTGCCGCCCGATGAAAGAAAATAGAGCACGAATCCGGCGAAGAAGATCACCCACGTGCGAAGGCTGAACGCCGGCTCTATCGAGCGCGCTTGGCTCACGGCGGGAGCAGCCCGGTGCTGCCCGGAGCGGGCGTGGGCGGCAAACCGAAGACCTGCGCCGGGAGCGCATTCGGAAACGAGTAGCTGCTGAACCGGATCGTGTCGCGATACGATGCCCCGGCTGGGATAAGGTCCGCCGCCTCGGGCGCTGCGAGCAACGGGCACGTCACGCTTACGATCTTCGGCAGCCAATAGCCGCCCGTCGGACCGAAGTCGATGCTCCCCGTCGCCGCGCACGTGGAAGAAGTCGCCACGAAACGTTCGCGCAGCGGCATTGCCGTTTTGGCGTCGAGCTCGAGATCGGTGACCGCGAACGCGCCTGCATCCTTCATCACGACCGCGTAATCATAGCCTTTGCGGCCGTCGACGTCGACCGCGCCGCGCAGCGCGATCTGGTAGCTCTCCGGGTCGACAAAAAATTTATCCGCACCGTATGCCCACGATGGCCTGATGTAGATGGAGACTCGTGCGCGTGGGACCGCCAACCCGTTGATGGCCGTGGTCTCGTTTCGTTCGTTGCCGTCGGCGTCGCGGTAGATGCGATGATTCTCCGTGACGACGCGCGTGGGTCCGCTGCGCGTCTGCGTGTACTCTACGACCATGTTCGGCGGCTGTTTCAAGACTTGGATCGCACGCTGGTAGCGCGCGACCAACGCGTCGGCGGGCGGAACCGGAGTCTCTCCTACGGGCGTCGCGATGTCCCCCGGCGCCTGCAGGATCGATATCGCGAGCGCAGCGGCTATGAAGTTAGCCACGAAGCGCCGCGCGGATCAGCGGCGGCACGGATGCGAAGCCGGCCTCGATTCCCGCGCCGTTCTTTCCGGCGCCTTGCGCCATGCCCGGGCCGCCGCCCCCTTTTGCATCGACGTGCGGCGCGATCGCTCCAAAGACGTCTTTCGCCGAGAGGCCGCGCTTCACGAGATCCGGGCTCACCGTGACGACGATGGATAGCTTGCCATTCTCGCCGCCGGCGACGGCAAGCACGCCGTTTCCGAACTTGGCGCGGATGGAATCGGCCAAATCCTTTGCGCTTACCCCGTCGTTATCAGCCGCGCGCACGGCAAGGAACTGCACGCCGTCCACGTCTTGCGCGCGCGAGAGGTACTCGGCCGCGCGGTTGCCTGCGAGCTGCGCTTGCAGTGCGGTGATCTTCTTCTCGAGATCTCGACGCTCGCGGTTGAGTTTGGCCACCGTCTCGGGCAGCTGTTCGATCGTGGACGTGAGTTGCGAGCCCGCGTCTTCGGCTGCGTCGCGCACCCTATTGACATATGAGTCGGCGGCCGCCGAGACGAGACCCTCGACGCGCCGGATACCCGCACCGATGGCGCCCTCGGAAAGCAGCACGAAGTGCCCGATCTCACCTGTGGAATCGACGTGCGTTCCGCCGCACAGTTCGACGCTTGGCCCGAACTTCACCACGCGCACGATGTCGCCGTAGCGCTCGCCCTGCATGAATACCGCGCCCCGCGTCACCGCTTCGGCGAAAGTCAGAGTCTCGACTGCGACGTGATGATCGGCTCGGATCAGATCGTTGACGCGCGCCGACACCTGCGACCGCTGCTCTTTCCCAAGCGCGCCCACCGGTGAATCGAAATCAAACCGCGTGCGATCCGGAAACACCGCGCTGCCGCGTTGTGCGACGGCTTCGCCCGCGACTTCCTTGAGCGCGCGCTGCAGTAGGTGTGTCACGGTGTGATGGCGCCGGATCTCGCGCCGCCAAGCCGGGTCCACCAATGCGTCAACGGTGTCGCCGACCGCGATGTGGCCTTCGCGCATTGCTCCCTTGTGCAGGATGTGGCGGTGCGACTTATCGCGATACTGCGTGTCGGTGACTTCGAAAGACGCGCCGACGCGGGCCAGCACACCATGATCGCCCATCTGCCCGCCGCGCTCGGCATAAAACGGCGTGCGGTAAAGCGCCACGACGCCCTCTTGCCCTGGATCCAGCGCCGTGACGGGGTTGCCGCCGGCGTCGAATAAGGCAAGCACTTCGGCCTTCGCTTCGAGTGAATCGTAGCCGACGAAGTCCGATCCGGGCAGCGGTGCGCCGCCCGCGATATCGGCCACGCGCACTTCGGTGCGCTTCGCCTGTGCGTCGCGTCGGGCACGGTCGCGCTGCTCTTGCATCGCCGCGCGGTAACCGGCCATGTCGATATCGACGCCGGCCTCGCGTGCGATCTCTGCGGTGAGTTCCGGCGGGAAGCCGTAGGTATCGTGCAGTTCGAAGACGTCGTCACCCGTCAGCGCGCGCCCGCCGGCGGACCGTAACGCGTCGAGCGACTCGGTGAGCCGCCGCATGCCGCGCGCCAAAGTCTGCTCGAATTGACGTTCCTCGGCTGAGATCGCGCGCGCTATGCGCTCGCCGGCGCCGTTCAACTCGGGATAACCGTCGGCGAGCGTGGCGATCACCGCAGGAACCAGCGCGCTGAAAAAGCCGGATTCGTATCCGAGCATCCGGCCGCTGCGAATGGCGCGGCGCGTGAGATAACGCAACACGTATCCGCGATCGGTGTTGCCGGGCACCACGCCGTCGGCGATCAAGAAGACGCTCGCGCGCGCGTGGTCGGCGATGATGCGCCGGTGCACAGCCTGGTCGTCCGGCGATAGCGCGCTCGCGGTTTGGCCGGGCAGCGCGGCGATGATATCCTGGTACAGGTCCGTTTCGAAGATCGAGGTTTTGCCGGCCAACACCATGCACAAGCGCTCGAAACCCATGCCGGTATCGATGCACTTCTTGGGCAGCGGATGCAAAGTGCCGGAGCTGTCGCGGTCGAACTCTTGGAACACCAGATTCCATACTTCGATGTAGCGGTCGCAATGCGGGCAGCCGACGGCGCAGTCGGGCCGGCCGCAACCCGCCGCGTCGCCGAGGTCGACGAAGATCTCCGAGCACGGGCCGCACGGGCCGGTCGGCCCCATATCCCAAAAATTGTCTTCCTTGAATCGCGAGATGCGCGTTTTCGCAAGGCCGATATCCGTGTGCCATATCCCGGCGGCTTCGTCGTCGTCGACGTACACGGTGGCGTAGAGACGATCGGCGGGAATCGCGAGCGTGGACGTGAGATATTCCCACGCCCACGCGATGGCTTCGCGCTTGTAGTAGTCGCCGAACGAAAAGTTGCCGAGCATCTCCAAAAACGTGCCGTGGCGCCCGCTGCGGCCGACGTTTTCGATGTCGTTCTTGCCGCCCGCCACGCGAAGGCAGCGCTGCACCGTGACCACGCGCGGCGCCGGCGCAGGCTCATCGCCCAGGAACACCGGCACGAACGGCTCCATCCCCGCGATCGTGAAGAGGGTGGTGGACATCGCGTCGGGCACGAGCGAAGAGCCCGGCAAATGGCGATGACCTTTGCTCGTGAAGAAGTCGACGAAGGAGCGGCGGATTTCCTGAGACGTCATATCCGGCAGTTATTTACGGGTGACGGGGCGGCGCCCTTCGCTTCAGGCGTCCTTGAAGAAGCGCTGAAGCTTCGCGAGCGCCCGCTGCTGAAGCCGCGAGACGTGCATCTGCGAGACGTTCATGCGCTTGGCGATCTCCGCTTGCGCCAAATTGTTGAAGAACCGGAGGTAGATGATGATGCGTTCGCGCCGGTCGAGAACTTCGAACGCGCGCTCGAGTCCGGCGCGGTCGTCGAGCGTGCTGAAACCGCGCTCGTCGCTGCCGACGTAGTCGAGCAAGGTCGCGGGTTTGGCTTCGCCGTCGCCGCCGAGCTCCGTGTCGAGTGAGAGCAGGTTGTAGACCTGGCCGAGCTCCTGAGCTTCGATGATCTCTTCATCGCTGGCGCCCAGCTTCTCGGCAAGATCGTGGACGGTGGGCGAGCGGCCGAGCACCATGGAGAGATTTTCGACCGCGCGGTTGACCGCGAGATTGAGCTCCTGAAGCCGGCGCGGCACTTTTACCGCCCAGCCCTTGTCGCGGAAGTGGCGCTTGATCTCGCCGATGATCGTGGGCGTGGCATAGGTCGTGAACTCCACGCCGCGGCTGGAGTCGAACCGGTCGATTGCTTTTATGAGTCCGAGGGTGCCGACTTGGATGAGATCTTCGAGCGTTTCGCCGCGATTCGCAAAGCGCACGGCGAGATAGCGGACCAAGTTGAGGTGCGCCAGCACGAGTTCGTCGCGCACTGCCGGATCGCTCGACGTGGCGAACTCGACGAAGAGCGCGCGCGTCCGGTCGCGGTCGAAGCGTTCATCCACTCCGCCCTGCGCTTTAGAGTGGCTCATGAAATCCTACTGCCCGAGCACCTTGGTCATCGTGAGCTTTGTGCCGGTCAACGGATCGAAATCGTAATCGACCTCATCCATTAGCGACCGTATGAGAAACACTCCAAGGCCGCCGACTTTCGGCTCGCCTAGTGGTTCCGGAGCAAGCGCCCGGCCGTCGAATCCCTTGCCGCCGTCTTCGACGACCATGGTGAGCCTGCGCCCTGCGATCTCAAACGTGACCAGCACTTCGTCGTTGCCCTGCGCGTGCTGTATGCAATTCGTGCATGCTTCGGCCACCGCGAGCTTCAGATCCTCGACCTCGTCGATCGTGGCCTCGATGCGATGCGCGATGCCGGCGACGGCAAGGCGGGCCACGCTGACCCATTCCGCGCGGCTCGGAATGCGCAGCTGCAACTGCCCGTCGAGCGTGCGGGTGGCGTCGGCCGAGGTCACAGGCTCTCGCATGCCGCCTTCTCGGTATCGTAGATGCCGAAGATCTTCACCAATCCGGTGATGTCGAAGATCTTCTTGATCTGCGGATTGCTGCAGACCAGATTCACGGCGCCGCTATGCTCGCGGACTCGTTTGAGTCCGCCGATGAGCACGCCGAGCCCCGTCGAATCGATGTAGCGGACGTTTTCGAGATTGATGACGAGCCGGTAGTGCTCTTGGTCGATCAATTCCGAAATCGTCTCTTTGACCTTAGGAGACGTGTAGACGTCGATCTCGCCGTTGAGATCGACGACAGTAGGTCCCGACTTGCCGTCGGGTTCCCTAACGCTGACTTTGATATCCACTCTTCGCGCCACCCTTAGTCGTTCTTGAGTTCGTCGATTTTGTTGCGGGCCGCCTGGCGGCCGGACTCGATGGCGTCGCTTACTTGACTGCGCGTGACGTCCGCGAGGTCACGACCCTTCTTCACCAGATCGTCCGCTTGGCCGCGAAGGTCGTCGGCGACCGAAGACGCGCGATCCTTGAGATCGTAGGCGAGATCGAGCGCTTTGCCCTTTGCTTCGTGAGCTTTGCCGCGCAGATAGTCACGAGTCTCCTCGCCGGATTGGGGCGTGAGCACGATTGCCAATATTGCGCCGACGAACCCGCCGAGCACTAAGCCTGAGAGAAATCCGAGTCCGGAATCGCCGCGATCGTTGTCAGACATGATGGTGATTACTCCGTTGCTTCAGAAGTGACGGCACCGTCAAGCGCGGCCGTTGCCGCGTTTGTGCGCGCCGAAAAAAGTTTTCGCGCCCTGCGTGACGCCGGCGACGATGCCGGCGACGCTCGCGACCGTGGGTGAAACCGCCGCCTGTGCCGCGTCCGCAGTTTTCGCGATCGCGCCGGCCGTGGATTCGATGAGTTCGGCGACTCGCTCCACTCTGCCGCTCAGACGCTCTGCATTGGCTGCGACACCGCTCATACTGGCCAGCGTCCGGTTGACCGGTTCGCCGAGACCGTCGAGCTGGGCGTCCACTTTTTCAAGCGTGACCACGGTGCGGTCGAGCACCTTGGCAAGCTTGAACAGCGTCAACGAGAGTCCGGCCGCCACTACGAGGCAGGACACTCCGATGGCCAACCACATGAAATCTTGCGTCGGCATCGTTTAGGTGGTCTCCCTTCCGGGACAGCGGCGGCGTGTCCTTTTCTTTTGCCAGAGAGTGCGCGCCTTCAGCCGTGCAGTTAGGCGCGTTCCCGTGGCTACGCGCCAGCGGCAAGCGTGCCGGCGAGCTGACGCAGCCGTTCTATGATACCCGGCAGCACGCCCAGCAAACGTGCGACATCGTCGCTCGTGTTCGAGCGTCCCAGCGAAAACCGGATCGTTCCGCGAGCGACCGCCGGATCGAGCCCGATCGCGGTGAGAACGTGCGAAGGCTCGAGCGATCCGCTGGTGCAGGCGCTGCCGGTCGACGCCTCGATGCCTTCGACGTCGAGACCGACGACCAACGTCTCCGCCTCGATCTTCGAAAAGCGAAGACTCGCGTTGTTCGGCATGCGCCGGGTGCGGGATCCGTTCAGTGCGGATCCGGGCACGGCGTTCAAAACACCGTCGATAAGCTTGTCGCGCAATCGCGTCGCGGCGCGCTGCGATTCGTCCAGTTCTTTCACAGCAAGATCGAGCGCGGTGGCGAGTGCGACGATTCCCGGCACGTTCTCCGTGCCGGCACGGCGGCCGCCTTCCTGTCCGCCGCCCACGACGAGCGGCGCGATGCGGACACCCGTCTTGAGATACAGCGCGCCCACGCCTTTGGGTCCCTCGAATTTGTGCGCCGAGAGGGAAAGCGCGTCGACGCCGAGCGTCTTCACGTCGACCGGGATGTGCCCGACGGTTTGCACCGCGTCGGTGTGGAAGAGCGCGCCGCGTTCGTGAGCGATCACCGCCAGCTCGGCGATCGGTTGGATCGCGCCGATCTCGTTGTTGGCGTGCATGATGCTCACGAGCACTGTGTTATCTCTGAGCGCGCTGCGCACGTCGTCGGCGCGGACGAGGCCGTCTTTGTCTACGGGCACGATCGTGACGTCGGCGCCTCTCGACTTGAGCGTGTACGCCGCGTGGAGCACCGCGTGATGCTCGATCGCGCTCGTGACGAAATGTTTGCCGCGCGATGCGTACGCATCCATGATGCCGAATATCGCCAAGCTGTCGGCTTCCGAACCTCCGCCGGTGAAGATGATCTCCGACGATTGCGCGTTCAGCGCGGCGGCCGTCTGCTTGCGCGCGCGCTCGAGAGCCGTTTTTGCGCGCTGGCCGCTGCGGTGCGGGCTCGACGGATTGGCATACGATTCGGTGAGAAATGGCAGCATCGCATCCACGGCTTCTCGACGTGGCGCGGTGGTAGCGGCGTTATCGAGATATATGCGATTCATAAGCGGGTTTTGGATTCGATGAGCCCAAGGCGCGGCCCCGCCGCGATCTCGCGCGGGGCGGGCGGTTGCAGCCGTGCGGCGAATCGGATGCGCATGGACGACGGGCCTAACCTTTTCGGCGAAACCGGGCCCGGCGCTTTGGCGCAGGAGCAAGCGTTGCCGGCCGGTGCGCCGCTCGCGGCCCGGATGCGGCCGCGCGCACTGGACGAATTCGTCGGACAGCAGCACGTTTTGGGCGCCGGCTCCGGTTTGCGAGCCGCGTTCGAACGCGGCCGAGCGCCATCCATGATCCTTTGGGGACCGCCCGGCACCGGCAAGACCACGCTCGCGAGACTTGCCGCCACGGCGGGCGATGCGCGATTCGTGCAGCTCTCCGCCGTGAGCGCGGGCGTTGCCGACCTGCGCCGCGCGGTGGCCGAAGCGAAGCTCGCGCGCGCCGCTTCCGGCAAACGCACCATCTTGTTCATCGACGAAATCCACCGCTTCAACAAAGGTCAGCAAGACGCGGTGCTGCCGTATGTGGAACGCGGCGACATCACGCTCATCGGCGCGACGACCGAGAATCCGTCATTTGAAGTGAACAGCGCGCTCCTCTCGCGCAGCCGGGTCGTCGTGCTGCGGCCACTCGAAGATGCCGACATCCTGTTGCTGATCGACCGGGCGCTTGCGGATTCCGATCGCGGTCTTGCCGGTCAAGTGCGCCTCGATCCGACAGCGCGCGCCCAGTTGGCGGCCGCGGCTGGCGGGGATGCGCGAATCGCGCTCAATGCGCTCGAGCTCGCGGCGGAGATCGCGCAGACGCGCGGCGGAGCCGGCTCGATCGTCGAGACCCGCGACATCGAAGAAGCTCTCCAGAGACGCGCACTGCGTTATGACAAAGCGGGCGACGAGCACTACGACGTCATCTCGGCGTTCATCAAGTCCGTGCGCGACAGCGATCCGGACGCGGCGGTGTACTATCTCGCGCGCATGCTTCAGGCCGGCGAAGATCCGCTATTCGTCGCGCGGCGGCTTGTCGTTCTCTCGTCCGAAGACGTCGGACTTGCCGATCCGCATGCATTGCCGCTGGCGATCGCCGCATTCCAGGCCACCCATGTGATCGGCATGCCGGAAGCGTTGTATCCGCTCACCGAAGCCACGATCTATCTCGCAAAGGCACACAAGAGCAATTCGGGACTTCGCGCTTACTTCGCCGCCGTGGATGCGGTAGAGCAAACCGGAGCCCTTCCGGTGCCGCTGCATTTGCGCAACGCCGTGACCGGGCTGATGAAGAATCTCGGATATGGCGCGGGATACAAGTACGCGCACGACTTCGAGGGCGCGAAAGTCGAGCAGCAGCATCTTCCCGATGCACTCGCCGACCGGACATTCTACGTGCCGGACGACGACGACGCGATCTGACTTCGATCGTTCTGAAGCGTGAGTTCGTACTAGGGTTAGCAACGCTAACCCTAGTGGGCAAGCGATGCTTGCCCTAGTACGGGTTGCTCGCCCCAAAAAAAACTAGGGCAAGCGACGCTTGCCCTAGTACGGTTTGCCCTGAAGTAACTATATAAACTAGTCGACGGCGACGCGCAGCACTTCTTCGATCGTGGTGATGCCTTGCGCGACTTTCATAAGGCCATCGTGATACAGCGTCCGCAATCCCTGCTCCAATGCGAGTTTCTTCATGTCGGACGGTAACCCGCGTTCGAGCACGATGCGGCGCATCTCTTCGGTCATCACGAAAAGTTCGTGGACGCCGGCGCGGCCTTTGTAGCCGGTGCCGTTGCAATTCTCGCAACCTTCGCCCTTGACCAGCCGCAGCGATTCCGCCGGAATGCCGTACTCTTCGAACTTCACGGCGAGCGCCTTGATGGTCTTGACGCCGCGCTTGCAGTTCGGGCAGACGGTTCGCACGAGTCGCTGGGCCATGACGCCCTGGATCGACGACGCGAGAAGGAACGGCTCGATGCCCATATCGATGAGCCGCGTGATGGAAGCGACGGAGTCGTTGGTGTGCAGCGTCGACAGCACGAGGTGACCCGTGAGCGCGGACTGCACAGCGATCAAAGCTGTTTCTTGGTCCCGGATTTCACCGACCATCATGACGTCGGGGTCCTGGCGCAAGAACGAACGCAGGCCGATGGCAAACGTCAGACCCACCTTCGGGTTGACCTGCACCTGATTGATGCCGGCGATATTGTATTCGACGGGGTCTTCCACCGTGACGATCTTCGTCTCGGTGTCGTTGATTGAGTTCAGCGTGGCGTAGAGCGTCGTCGATTTACCCGAGCCGGTCGGGCCGGTCACGAGCAGCACGCCGTTCGGCAACACGATGAGCTTTTGCCAGACTTCGAGCAGTTGCGGATGGAACCCGAGCTTGTCGAGGTCCACGTTGACGCTCTTGCGGTCCAAGATACGCATGACGATGGATTCGCCGTAGATGACCGGGAGCACCGAGACACGCAAATCGTAGCGATCGCGCTTCAGAGTCACTTGGATGCGTCCGTCTTGCGGCACGCGTTTCTCTGCGATGTTCAAGTTCGCCATGATCTTGAACCGGGAGATCAGGGCCGGCTGGATCGCCTTGGGCGGGTTCATGACCACGCGCAGCACGCCGTCGATGCGGTAGCGCACGACGATCTCGCGCTCGAACGGCTCGATGTGGATGTCGGATGCTTTTTGCTGGATAGCTTGCGTGACGATCATGTCGGCCAAGCGCACGATAGGGGCGTCGACGACGATGTCGTCGGGCATCTCTTCTCGGTCTTGGATGATGTCGACGCCGTCTTCGGCGTCGCTGATGAGCGATTGCCACTGGCTGTCGTTGGATGTGTAGATGCCATCGAGCGCGCGCTCGATGTCGTCGATGTACGAAAGCACGGGCTCCGGCGTAAGGCCGGTCTTCAGGCGAACGTCATCGAGCGCGAAGATGTCGGTGGGATCGGCCATGGCCAGAGTGACTTTTTTGTCGACGCGGCCGATGCAGATGAGATGGTGCCGCCGCGCGATATTCTCGGGCACGATGTTCGCGATGTCGCTGTCGATCTTGCGATTGCTGAGGTCGACAAAGATCTTTCCGAGCTCCTCGGCGCGCGCCCACATGATCTCTTCTTTAGGCGCGACGCGCAACTCGACGAGGATCTTCTCGAGGGGCTCCTTGCGGCGCAATGCGTCGGCGGTCGCAGTCTTGAGCTGCTCGGCCGTCAATACGCCTTTTTCCATCAAGATGTCGGTAAATTTTTTATCGATGAATTCCAGCACGAACCCGATCCCCGATCTTCAACAACAACCGGCGGCGGAGCCACCGGTCCTTCTTCTAACTATATCGGAATCGGGCTCAGGATAGAGTAGCCGCACACCCGTTCGTAGTGACGGAAATCACTAAAGCTGGGCCTTAAGTGGCGGCCGGCGCGGGAGCCTGCGACGGTGCGGGAGAGGCGGGTTTGGCGCCCTTTGGGAGCGGCGACGGTAAGCTTGAGTTGCCGCCCGGCACGCCCGGTGTCGGCGACGATTTGAGCGGGAACGTGGCTTGAACACCGCCCAATGCTTTGAAATCCTCGCTCTTCGTGTTGTAGAGAACCTCTGAAGAGTCGAATGTCCGGTCCGGCGGCTCCTCGGCGTGTACCCCGCCGGTGAGAGCCGCATCGTGCGTCATGTCGTCGAGGCGCATGAGTGGGGCGGTCAGCGACTTGTCGCCTTGCACGACTTTGACGTGACCCGATGCGATGTAGAGCTTCGCCTTGTTGTGGATCTCAAGTTTGTCGCACGTGAGCGTCACCGGCTCGGTGGGCTTCTTTCCATCTTTGCTCACGCCGCCAAGTCTGTGGACCATCACGTGACCCACAAGCGTGATCTCATCGCGCTTGCTATTGCCAAACGCGCGATCGCCGCGAAAGTTGCCGTCGGTCGAGTGACCGGTGATGGTGCTCGGCATGACGAAATCGCCGGTCTTGAGGTTGCCCTCGCCTTCGCTGAAGTTCACCGTGAGATCGCCGATTTTAGTCTGGGCCGGCCCGCTCGAGATCATGGAACCGCTGCTCGCCGGAGCTGGAGCAGGCGACGCCTTTGGCGGAGCTGAGACTTTAGCAGTCGACAAGCCGGCCGACGCAGCGATGGCGGCGAGCGATAGCATCCCAACACTGAACACGGCGTGGCCTTTGTGCTGCATGGGTCAGGTTTCCAATTCGGCGATGCCGGCGAGAGCGGCACGAATGGCGTCGGCGTCGAGCGCCCCAGCCCGGAGAATCACCGGCATTGCGCCGGTGCAATCGATGACTGTGCTTTCTCGCCGCAACGAAGTCGGCCCTTTGAGCAACGCGAGCGTCGCATCGGGCAACCTCGCGACATCGTCGTCGCTACCGTCATATGCGGATTCTCCGGATATATTCGCCGATGTCGCGACCAACGGTCCGACCGCTGCAAGAATGGCACGGCACGCGTCGTCGTCCGGACACCGCAATCCGATCGTCGCTCCCCCAAGAACTGCGGCCTCGATCGCGTCGGGTGGGCGCTGCACGATGATCGTGAGCGGGCCGGGCCAAAATTTCTCCATCAGCATGCGCGCCGCAGGCGAGACATCGGCGACGTGTGCCGACGCATCGTCAGCACGCGCGACGTGAAGCGAAAGCGGTTTGTCTTCCGGTCTTAGTTTTGCGGCGAACACGGCCGCGACCGCGCGCGGGTTGTCCGGCGCGCAGCCGATTCCGTACACCGTATCGGTGGGAAAGATCAGCGTGCCGCCCGCTCGCACGCAAGCCGCCGCTTCCGACAAAAGCGAAGCGTTGGGAATGCCGGCGAAATTCCGAACGCCAGATGAATGCATCATCCAAAGAGGTCCCGATTGCGGCGAGCGGTAAGTCGGTCGAGGGTGAAACGGCAGCGACCGTATCGCCTAGTACGGAGAACACACGTGTCGCGCCTTCGCGAACAGCTTTTTCTCGGCGGACTGCTCCTTGCCACCGTCGCGGTGCAGTCGGCGCTGCTGTTGCCCCTCTCCCTCGGGCATAGCCTGCGCACGCGCGCGGCCGCCAATGGCCGGCGTTTCATGGCCAACACTCGCCGCCGCATCGCGCGCGCGCGCATGTTCATCGCGTCCTGGTAGATCGTCAGCCGAAGATCCTGTAGTCCAACGCCGCGAAAACATTATCCGCCTCGACGTACATCGCGAGACGCCGCCGCGCATCGTCGTTGAACCTATCCTTTGAAGTCCCGGCCGCGATGCAGTCTTTGAACCGTTCGACGTGTTCTTGGAAGCGCGTCGCCGCGTAATCGCGCGCTTGACCTGTGGTCATGAGAAACGGCCAGTCGCTTGAGGCGAGGAGCAAGAGCTCGCGGCCGGCTTGATTGAGGTACAATTTCATCAGCGGATCGGCTACCGGATGCGCCCGCGCCGCATCGCGCATCGACTGCTCCGCGGCGTGGATCTGAGGCCATATCCAATCGGTCAGTCCATTCGACCACACGCGGAAATCGCCGCCCTCGCCCCACGATGTCGGCGGAAGCTCGACCGCGTCGCGCGGCGGATCGAGCGCGAGCGACTCGCTCGGCGTTGCAGCCTCGACGACACCGCGCGCCGCGAGACGCCGAAGGACGGCCTCGATCCATTCCGGTCCCTCGAACCACCAGTGCCCGAAGAGTTCTGCGTCGTACGGCGCGACGATGCACGTTCCGCCACCGGCGCTTGCCGAAAGCTCTTCGACCAGCCCGGCGAAATGTACCGCATGTTCGCGCACGCGAATTGCGGCGAGCTCAGGATCGTACTCCGCTTTCTCTCCGAGATCCACCGCAGGTCCGCTGACCGCCCAATAGTGGAGGCCGGATGTGTCGGCGCGCTTGTGAAATTCGCGATACGCCGGATCGCCGGGGTAGCCGAAATTCCGCGCCCATACCTGACGGCTCACTTCAACCGACCGCGCGAATGCGACGACGCGCGATCCGGCGACGAAATGCGGGCGCAGGGTCGCATCCGCCGGCCCGCCAACAGCGGCGGCCGCGCGAGTTTCGTCGCGGTCGCGGATGTCGCCACGGCTCAAAACTGCTCCGCTTGAGATGGACACCGCGCTTGCGCCCGTGACCGCGTGCGCGTCGACGAAGAAGTAGCGCAGCCCGATCTCTTCGAGGAAGCGCTCCAAGCCAGGGCGGTACGCACATTCGGGCAACCAGATGCCGGTGGGATCCACGCCGAGGCGCGCGCGAGTGGTCTCGATTCCGACGCGCAACTCGGCGCGCACCATCGAGTCTGTGGCGAGCAGCGGGAGAAATGCGTGCGTCGCCGCCGAGGTGAGCACTTCGATCCGTCCGCGTTGCGCCAAACCCGCGAATGCCGCCACGAGATCACCGCCGCGAGCGGCGAAATCGGCTCGCAGTGAGCGGAAGCGCGCGCCGTACGCGTGTGCGAGCTGCGCGCGCCGGCTCTGCCCGGCCGCGTCCGCGCGATCCGCATCTTCGTCGGCTGCCACTGCAACGCGCGCGACGTACGTATCGAAACCTTCTTGAAGATACGGGTCGGCCAGTTGTTCGAGCAGGACCGGCGTGATGCCGACCGCGGCTCTTGCCGCGACGCCATCGCGTTCTAACCGTTCAAAAACACCGAGCAACGGAAGATACGTGCCGCCAATGGCCTCGTATAACCACTCCTCGCCGAAGGGCCAGAGCCCGGCTTTGCGGACATACGGGAGATGCGCGTGCAGCGCCAATACGAACGAGCCGGTAGACGGACTTGAGCCCGCAGCGCGCGGTGACAGTTCGATCTTCCTCTAGACGCGGACGCGCTGCCCGGTTCCGATGGCGACGCACGACATCGGATCGTCCGCCACGATCACCGGGATGCCCGTGACTTCTGTGAGCAACGCATCCAACCCCCGGAGCAGTGCGCCGCCACCCGTCAGGTAGATGCCGCGATCGATGATGTCGGCCGCGAGCTCGGGCGGCGTTTTCTCGAGCACGCTTTTCACGGCGTCGATGATGGCGCCGATCGGCTCGGCCATGGCTTCGCGCATCTCTTCCGACGAAATATTCACCGTCTTCGGGAGCCCGTTGATGAGATCGCGGCCGCGAATATCCATCCGAAGTTCGGGATCGAGTTTGTATGCTGAGCCAACGGTGACTTTGATGTCTTCTGCGGTGCGCTCGCCGATCATCAGGTTGTACACGCGCCGGATGTGACGGGCGATCGCCTCGTCGATCTTGTTTCCGGCGACCCGGATGGATTGACTGACGACGATGCCGCCAAGCGAGATCACCGCGACGTCGGACGTGCCGCCGCCGATGTCCACCACCATGTTGCCGCTCGGTCCGTCGATGGGCAAGCCGGCGCCGATCGCGGCAGCCATCGGTTCTTCGACGATATCCACGCTTTTCGCGCCGGCCAGCTTGGCGGCGTCGCGCACCGCGCGCTCTTCGACCGACGTGATCTCGGCGGGCACGCAGATGGTGACCGCCGGCTTGGGGCGCAGCCATGAGAAAAACCCGCCGTTGCGGGTGACTTTTTTGATGAAGTAGTTCAGCATCGCCTCGGTGACTTCGAAGTCGGCGATGACGCCGTCGCGCAGCGGACGTATGGCCTGGATGTTGCTCGGCGTCTTTCCGAGCATCCGGCGCGCCTCTTCGCCGACCGCAAGCGTCTTGCCGGTGCGCACGTCGCGCGCCACGACGGACGGCTCTCGCAAGACGATGCCCTTACCTCGCACGTAGACAAGAACGTTTGCAGTGCCGAGGTCGATCCCGATTTCCAAATCCGTCTCCTACGTTATGCCGGCCAATGGGCAAGCGATGCTTGCCCTCCTACAACTACGACCACTACGACGCCCGGAACGGCGTGACGATTCGCGGCATCCTGATGGTCTCGCCTAGGTTCGCTCGCGGCGTCACCGGTTCGACCGCACTGGCGCGCGCGATCGACGCTCCCAACGACGCTAATTTCTCCTCGAAGAACTCGTAGCCCCGATCGATGAATTCGAGGCCGCCGATCTGCGATGTGCCCTCCGCCGCCAAAGCCGCGATGACAAGCGCGCCGCCTGCACGGATATCCGGCGCTTCGACCACCGCGTCCTTGAGCCGTTCGACGCCGGTGACGATTGCACTGCGGCCGGAGACCTTGATATCCGCACCCATGCGGGCGAGCTCGCTGACGTAGACGAAGCGCGCGTCGAAGATCGTCTCCTCGATCGTGGACGTGCCTTGCGCGAGACTCAAATACGCCACGAATTGCGGCTGCAAGTCGGTGGGGAAGCCCGGAAATGGTGCCGTGACGATGTCCACCGGACCCCAGCGCGCGGCGCCTTTCACGCGGATGCTCATCCCGTCGCTCGAGACCGCGGCGCCGGTGGCCGTCAGCGCGTCGGAAAGCGCCGTGAGGAACGCCGGGTCGACGCCCGTCACGCTGACGTCGCCGCCCGTGATCGCGCCGGCCAGCAGGTAGGTGCCGGCCGTCAACCGGTCTGGGATTATGGTGTATTCGCAGCCGCGGAGGCGGCGCACGCCTTCGACCGTGATCACCGAACTGCCGTGCCCGCGGACGCGGCCGCCCATCGCATTGACGAACTCCGCCAGATCGCAGACCTCGGGCTCGCTGGCGGCGTTGCGGATCGTGGTCGTGCCTTTTGCGCGCGTGGCCGCAAGCATGATGTTCTTGGTCGCGCCGACGCTCGCGCGGGCAAGCGTGATATCGGCGCCGATGAGCGCGTCGGCCGCAGCGATGATCGAGCCGTGCTCGAGCGTCACCGACGCGCCGAGGAGCTCGAATCCCTTGAGATGCAGATCGACCGCACGCGGCCCGAGGACGCAGCCGCCCGGCTGCGGCACTTGCGCCCGGCCAAAGCGCGCGAGGAGAGGACCGGTCACGTCGAAGGACGCGTTGAGCTTGCTGACCAGCGCGTACGGTGCGGCGCTTGCGTTCACGGGCGCCGTGTCGATGACGAGCGTGCCGCCGGGCTGCTCGCGCACGCGCGCGCCCAGACTCTCGAGGATCGACGCCATCACATCGACGTCGGTGATGCGCGGGACCGAGTGCAGCACGACCTCGCCTTCGGCGAGGATCGCCGCCGCCATGATCGGGAGCGCCGCGTTCTTGGCGCCCGGCGCTTCGACGGAGCCTTCGAGGCGGCGTCCGCCGTCGATGACGAGCCGAGTGCGCAGACCGTCAAGGTGGTCCATAGGATTCCTTCGGTCGATGCTTTTTGTAGTCGACCGCTATCGTCTACGAGAGCTGTTTGTGCGTTATTTCCAATTGGGCGGCAGCCCAAGCGACGGCGTTGCGTTCGGCGCGGTCGTCTGAGCCACGCTTCTGCGCAAGCGCCTCTTCCGCCCGCTTCTGTTCGAGCAGCACCGCATCGACATGGATCTCGTCTGCGGCAAGCGCCACGTCGGTGAGGACGATGACTTTTGAAGGCGTGATCTGCATGAAGCCGCCGTTCACCGCCAACTCCAGCCGCCTCGTGCCGCTCTCGTCCAGGACGGTTGCGCGAAGCACGCCGATCCGAAGGGTGGTGAGCATTGGTGCGTGGCTGGGCAGCGCAGCCAGATCGCCGGCGCCGCCCGGAGCGACGACGATCTCCGCCATGCCTTCGAACTTGACGGCGCCTGGCGTGATGATGTCGAGATGGAGTGTCGTGGCCATGGTCTTAAACGCCGGCCTTCATCTTTTCGGCCGCTTCTTTGGCTTCGTCGATGTTGCCGACCATGTAGAACGCCTGCTCGGGCAGATCGTCGAGTTTGCCCTCGACCATCTCTTTAAAGCCGGCGATCGTTTCTTTGAGCGGCACGTATTTGCCGGCGCGTCCGGTGAAGGCTTCGGCGACGTGGAACGGCTGCGAGAGAAACCGCTGCAGCCGGCGCGCGCGACCTACGATGATCTTGTCGTCTTCGGAAAGTTCTTCGACGCCGAGGATCGCGATGATGTCTTGCAGGTCTTTGTAGCGCTGCAGCGTCTCTTGAACGCGGCGTGCGACTTGGTAGTGCTCGTCGCCCACAAAGCGCGGCTCGAGGAGGCGCGACGTGGACGCGAGCGGGTCGACCGCCGGGTAGATGCCCTTGTCGGAGATGGAACGCGAGAGCACCGTCGTGGCATCAAGGTGCGCGAACGTGGTGGCGACGGCAGGATCGGTGAGATCGTCGGCGGGGACGTACACCGCTTGCACCGACGTGATCGAGCCCTTTCGCGTGGAAGTGATGCGCTCTTCGAGCGCACCCATTTCGGAGGCCAGCGTGGGTTGATAACCTACGGCCGACGGCATCCGGCCGAGCAGCGCCGATACTTCGGAGCCGGCCTGCATGAAGCGGAAGATGTTGTCGATGAAGAGCAGGACGTCTTTGCCCTGTTCGTCGCGGAAGTATTCGGCCATCGTCACGCCGGTGAGACCCACGCGAAGCCGTACACCAGGCGGCTCGTCCATCTGCCCGAAGATCAACGCGGTCTTGTCGATGACGCCCGAATGCTTCATCTCGAGCCAGAGATCGTTGCCTTCGCGCGTGCGCTCGCCGATGCCGGTGAAGACCGAGTAGCCTCCGTGCTCGGCGGCGATGTTGCGGATGAGCTCTTGGATCAGCACCGTTTTGCCGACGCCCGCGCCGCCGAACAGGCCGACTTTGCCGCCTCGAACGTACGGCGCCATGAGGTCGACCACTTTGATGCCGGTCTCGAACATGACGGTGGTTGGATCTTGCTCGTCGACCTTGGGCGCTTCGCGATGGATGGGATGCATGGCGCTTGCCGCAACCGGCTTGTCGGAGTCGATCGCTTTGCCGAGGACGTTGAATATCCGGCCGAGCGTGGCTTCTCCCACCGGCACCGTGATCGGCGCTCCGGTATCGCGGACTTGCGCGCCCCGCACCATGCCCTCGGTGCCGCCCATCGCCAGGCATCGGACGCAGTTGTTCCCGAGCTCGCCCTGCACTTCGAGGGTCAGCTCACGCTCCTTGCCGTCGACATCTTTGATGGTCGTCAAAAGCGCCGTGAAGATGTTCGGCAGGGTTTCAAGCGTGAATTCGACGTCCACCACGTTGCCGAGGACTTGGGTGACTTTACCGATGCTAGGCATTGTTTGTATTCCTTTACGCGTTGTTTTGTATGAGGGCAAGCTTCGCTTGCCCTGGGCGAGCGTAGCTCGCCCTCGTACTAAATTGAATTATCCTTTTAAAGCCTCGGCGCCGCCGACGATCTCAAGGATCTCCTTTGTGATGGCTGCTTGCCGCGTCTTGTTCATGAGCAGGGTGATTTCGTCGATGAGTTTGCCGGCGTTGTCGGTCGCGTTGCTCATCGCGATGAGGCGAGCCGCGAATTCCGACGCTTGCGATTCGAGCAACGCCTGGAAAATCGTGAACTCGACGTACTTCGGCAGCAAAGCAGCCAACACGCCTTGCGCATCGGGCTCAAATTCGAACGAGTTCTGATTGACCGCGCTTCGTTCAGCCTTTGCTGTGCCCGTGAAGACCGGCAAAAGTTGTGAAGCCGTGGGCTTTTGCACGATCGTCGACACGAATCTGCTGGAGACGAGCGTCAGTTCGTCGATCGTGCCGTCAAGGAAATCGGCGGTGACTTTTGGGGCGATCTCCGCGGCCGATCGGGCGAACGAATCGGTGGTCAGCGGCCAAAACTCGGCGATTCGATGCGGCGATTTTCGAAGCTGCACGCGGCCTTTGGTTCCCACAAGGTAGAGCACGGCCGGTTGGCCGCCTTCTTGCGCAGCGAGCAGACCCGCGCGGACGAGGTTGGAGTTGAACGCGCCGCACAAACCTTTGTCGGCGGTCATCAAGAGGACACCACGAGTTTTCACTTCGCGTTTGCGCAGCAGCGGGTGATCGCTCCCGCCGGCTTGCCCCAGTTCCCCCAACATCTCGCCGATGCCGATCGCGTACGGCCTAGCCGCCCGCATGGCAAGCTCCGCGCGGCGGATCCGTGCGCCGGCCACCATCTTCATGGCGCGCGTGATCTGCTGCGTGTTTTTCAGCGATTTGACGCGGTCGCGAAGTTGCCGTAGGGTGGGCATTCGTCACGCCGCCTTGACGAAGCGCTTCTTGAATTCGACGACCGCCGAGTTCAGCTTCGACTTGACGTCATCGGAGAGAGCCTTGGAATCGGCGATCGATGCAGGCACATCGGGCGCGGCCACTTTCAAGAACTCGTAGAACTGTTTGTGGAACTCGTTGATGGAGGCCGTGGGCACGTCGGCGAGGAGATCGTTCACGGCCACGTAGATCTGGATGACTTGCTTGTCGAGATCCAGCGGCTCGAACTGCGGTTGCTTCAACGTCTCCGTGATCTTCTCACCGCGCGACAACTGCGCTTGCGTGGCACGGTCGAGATCGGATGCCAACTTCGAAAACGCCGCGAGATCGCGGTACTGCGAAAGCTCGAGGCGGAGCTGGCCCGCGACAGCCTTCATGGCCTTGGTTTGAGCGTTGCCGCCTACACGAGAAACAGAAAGACCGACATCGATGGCGGGCCGGATGCCGTTGAAGAAGAGACCCGTCTCCAGATATATCTGTCCGTCGGTGATCGAGATCAGATTGGTGGGGATGTACGCGGATACGTCGCCTTGCTGCGTTTCGATGACGGGCAGCGCCGTCATCGAGCCCGCGCCGAGTTCGTCGTTGAGCTTGGCGGCGCGCTCGAGAAGACGCGAATGGAGGTAGAAGATATCGCCGGGATACGCTTCGCGGCCGGGCGGTCTGCGAAGGACGAGCGAGATCTCGCGATACGCCTGCGCGTGCTTTGACAGATCGTCGTAGATGACGAGCACGTGTTTTCCGGCGTACATGAGCTCTTGGGCCATCGCGCAGCCAGCGTATGGCGCGATGTAGCGCAGACTCGCCGGGTCGGCTGCGTTGGCGGCGACGATCGTTGTGTAGTCCATCGCGCCCGCATCGGTGAAGATCTTGTAGAGCTGTGCGACCGTTGAGGTTTTCTGCCCGATCGCGACGTAGATGCAGATGACGTCCTTGCCCTTTTGATTGATGATCGCATCGATGGCCAGCGCCGTCTTACCCGTTTGCCGGTCGCCGATGATGAGTTCGCGCTGCCCTCGTCCGATGGGCACGAGGCCGTCGATGGCTTTGATCCCCGTTTGCATGGGCTCGTGAACGGGCTGCCGTTCCACCACTCCGGGCGCCTGCGTTTCGATGGGCCGCGTGCGCGTGGTCTTCACGGGACCCTTGTCGTCGAGCGGCTGACCGAGCGGGTTCACCACCCGTCCGATGACGCCGTCTCCAACGGGCACGGAGATGATCCGGCCGGTGCGGCGAACCGTGGCGCCCTCTTTGATGTCGCCATCGGGTCCCATGACCACGACGCCGACGTTGTCCTCTTCGAGGTTGAATGCGATGCCGAACAGACCGTTGGGAAATTGCACGAGCTCGTTCATCTGCACGGCCGAAAGGCCGTAGACGCGAGCGACGCTGTCGCCCACCTCGATGACGGTGCCCACCTCGTCCTCGCGCACTTGCGTGTGCGCGCTGAGGATCTGCTGTTTGAGTATTCCGGCGATTTCGTCGGCGTTGATCATCGTTGTTTCCTTTTCCGGACCTGCGGACTCATATTACGCTTTTTAAGTTGTCTTACCGTTGGCCGACGCCGCATCCGGCGCGTCGATGCCGGCGATCAAGTGGCGGCGGATCTCCTCGAGCTTGCCCGAGACGCTTCCGTCGACATATCGATCTCCCACCTGCATGATGATCCCGCCGAGCAATTCGGGCTCGACCTTTGCTTCCGGCACGATCGTCCGTTTGTACATGTGCGAGAGGCGTCGAGCCAAATCGGCAAGTTCGGCCGGCTCAAGCGCCGTCGGCGTCGCGATCTTGGCTACCGAAATTCCAGCCGAGGCATCGAGCAGCTCGTGCATCTGGCGAGCGATGGTTCCGAGAAGTTTTTCCCTGCGCTTTCGCACGAGCAAGATCAGGAAGTGCTCGACGATTTCGCCGATCTTCCCATGGAGCGATGCCTGCAGTATTTGCGTCTTGTGCGCGCGATCGATGACAGGCGAACCGAAAAACTCTTGCAGCGCGGGATCGGATGCGAGCGCGGCGACGAACGCGTCGACTTCGCGCACCACGGTCTCCACGGCATTCGCGTCTTGGGCCACGGCGAACAGTGCGGCGGAATAGCGTCTCGCCAGCGTTTCAATCGCCACTGGTTCGCTCCAACCCGGCGACGAGATGTCCGATCAAGCCTTGCTGTTGGGCGGGACTCAACTCGCGCTCGACAAGAACTCTGGCTTCCGCGTGCGCCTTGTTGACCGTCTCCTCGAGCAGTTCGCGCCGTACCCGGTACCGCTCTCGCTCCAGTTCGCCCTGAGCGTGTGCGATGGTCCGTGTGCCGTGCTCTTTCGCCGCCGCCCGTTCTTCGGTGATGAGCCGCGCCGCATGCGCCGCGCCTAGTTCGACCATGCGCACTGAATCGACTTTGGCGCTGTCCAACGCTCGCTGTGCTTCTTCTAACACTTTTGCGGATTGGTCGCGGTAGGACGCGGCATCTTCGACCACCTTGTTTTGCGCTTCTTGCTGCGCGACCAACATCGGCGATCCGTAGCGATTCCAAATCCAGACCAGGGCCACGACGAAAATCACAAAGTCGATGACCTTTGCGATGAATACGGGATCGACGACGTCTGATAGATTCACGACCTACGCCGCGCCCTCCAGACCGACCGCGCGCTTGACCATCGCGCGCGCTAGGTCGTCGACGAGCATCCCCTGTTTTTCAACCGCCTGCGCCCTCTCCAACGCGACCGTGGCATGGGCAAGCGTCACGCTTGCCGCCGCATCGTCGTTGGATTTGCGCTCGATTTCATGGACTTGCTCGGCCGCGCGGGCGGCTGCTTCGCGCATGATCTCATCCGTGCGACGGCGCGACGCATCGAAGAGAGTGTCGGCTTCCGCTTTCAGCGCCGCAGCCCGCGCGCGCAGCGTTTGCGCTTCGCGATGCTGCTCGTCGATCAGACGCATGCGTTCTTCGATGGCGCGCCGCGTGGGCGCTATGAACACGAAGTTCAACAAAAGCCAGAACACCACGAAGTTCAGCATTTGGGCGAGGAAGGTGCCGTCGATCGAAAGCAGCATGCGTCGAGGTCTTCCTACTTCCCGAGGACCGGCTTGAGCAGGGCCATCACGCCCAGCCCGCCGCCGCCGATCAGGAGGAAGAAGGCGAGCGCGATCGCGATGATCGGGAAGGCTTCCAGAATGCCGAAGCCCAGGAAGTAGAAGAAAAAGATGTTCGGCCTGGCTTCCGGCTGCCGTGCGATCGATTCGACCGCCTTGCTGCCGATGATGCCGTCGCCGATGGCTGATCCGAAGGCGGCGAACCCGACCATCAGCGCAAACGCGATGATGACGGACGCGACGAGAATGGCATTTTCCATGAGGTGCTCCCTTTAGTGCGGTTCGTCGGATGTCGGAGTGATGAGGTAGGCGATCGTCAACAGCGTGAAGACCAAGGCCTGGATTGCCCCCACAAACATGTTGAACGGATAGATGAGGATGGGTCCGGCGTTAGCAAGTACAGAAATGATGCCGAGGTGCGCGCCGATGACGGCGGCGATCACGACGAGTAGGATCTCACCGGCAAAGATATTGCCGAACAATCGCATGGCAAGCGTGACGGGACGAGCGAGCTCGTCGATGATCATGATGGGCAACAGCGGGATCCCGAGTCCAAGCGGCCGCACGACGAGGTGGCCGAAGTATCCCAGACCTTTGCGGACGACGCCCACTCCCTGCACGAGCAGGATGGCGAAGAGCGCGAGCGCGGCAGTGGTGTTGATGTCGGCCGTCGGAGACTTGCCGACGAATGGGAACAGCCCGATCTCATTGAGCACGAAGATGAACAGAAACAGCGAGATGAGCAGCGGCACGAACGGCACGCCGTTCTTGCCGAGGATCGTGTCGACCTGACCGCTGATCGCCGTCACGATCAACTCCATGAACGTGTAGCGTTTCGAAAGCTTCGTGACGGGATGCGCGCGCGCGAGGATGCCGACGGCGATCAACACGATCGCCATGCATATCCACGTGATGACCACGGTGTCGGCATGCACCGTGTTGAAAGGCGCCGGCATAAAAGAAATATGCCAGAGCGGATGGTCGCCGATGGTTTCGTGCATCGCTACCCTTTAGGCAGCCGCATCGTCGCGGCCGTGCACTATTTGTTGACGATACACCAGAATTGCTACTGCCAACGGTGCGACAAATCCGGCAAGGTATGTGAAGTATCCAAGCCATGGTCCACGGCCGACGATGATAAATGGTGCGGCGCCGGCAAGCAACACGCGCAAGACGCCTTCGATCGACAAAAACGGCACGTACCCTTTGCCGGCCTTCATCAGGCGGTCAAAACTTCCAGCGATGTGGAAAAGGGATGCCAAGCCGATGAGGCAACCGGCGACCAAAGCCGCCGCGGGCAGGTATTGGTGCCAGAGCAGCGAGAGAATCGCGGCTACGGCAAACGCCACCACCAGACTGCGCGATGCCACCGCTGCCTGTATAGGGCGGAAGTATTCCATAGAAGGGCTGATGTTCGGCAGCCGAAACGAGCGCCCTTTTCTTCTCGAACGCTCGTTCGAGGACTCACATGTATGCGGAAAGCCGGCGAAACAGCAGCGCGATTCCCGCACCGAAGCCGACGATGATGCCGGCTGGAACCGCCCAGTCCCAATGCAAGAATCGTGCGGCTGCCAGGCCGATCACCAATCCCATCACCAGCGATCCGATCACGATGGTCCCTGCGCCGGCAAGATTCGCAAGCGTGACCGGCGATGGTTGCTTCACATGTTGGCCTGCGGCAGCGTCGGCGGCAATGTGGGATCGAACTCCGCCGGCGCGGGGCCGCCGCGATAATGTGCGAGCAGCGCTTGCGCGATGCGGCCGGCGGCTTTGCCGTCGCCGTACGGATTGCTGGCCTTTGCCATGCGATCGTAGGCTGCGCGGTCGTCTAACAATTCGTTGAGATTGCGCGTCACCGCGTCTTCATCGGTGCCGACGAGCCGCAAGGTGCCGGCGATGATGCCCTCGGGTCTTTCCGTGACGCGGCGCAGCACGAGCACGGGCCGCCCGAGGCACGGACCCTCTTCCTGCAATCCGCCGGAATCGGTGGCGATCAACGTGGCGCGGCCGATCGCGGCGACGAGATGACGGTACGACATCGGCTGCACCAGCCGCACGCGCGGCACGCCGTCCAACACGCGCCGCACGACTTCGACGACCGCCGGATTCGGATGCACCGGCCACACGATCGAGAGATCCGGATGCGAGTCGACCACCGTTTTCAACGCCCGGCAGATCTGCGCCATCGGCTCACCGAGATTCTCGCGCCGGTGCGCTTCGACGAACAACATACGCGCCGTGGTCACGTCGGGTGCATCGCCAGGCTGCAGGCGCGCGTTCACCCATAAAAACGCGTCGATGACCGTGTTGCCCGTCACCACGATCGATTCGGGCTTCTTCCCTTCGGCAAGCAAGTTGGCTTTTGCCGTCGGCGTCGGCGCGAAGTGATGGGTCGCGATGACGCCGGTCATCCGCCGGT
The DNA here is from genome assembly GCA_036511855.1 of Candidatus Eremiobacteraceae bacterium. NCBI lineage: Bacteria > Bacillati > Vulcanimicrobiota > Vulcanimicrobiia > Candidatus Eremiobacterales > Candidatus Eremiobacteraceae > Candidatus Eremiobacteraceae bacterium. The sequence continues at coordinate 98,266 of DATCBN010000004.1, forward strand.
TCATCTCTTCGGGAAACGGTTCGTAGATCGTGTCGGTGCGAAGCCCGGCCTCGACGTGGCCGACGGGAATCTTCTTATAGTATGCGGCGAGCGCGCTCGCGGTGGAGGTGGTCGTATCTCCGTGCACCAGCATGACGTCGGGCTTGCAGTCTTCGAGCACGCTGCTCATCCGTTCGAGCACGCGCGTGGTGACGTCGGTGAGAGTCTGCTCTTCCGTCATCACTTTGAGGTCGTATGCCGGCTTGATTTCGAAGAGCCCGAGCACTTCGTCGAGCATCTCGCGGTGCTGCGCGGTGACGATGGTGATGCAGTTGATCGCAGCATCGCTGGCCATTTGATGCACCACTGGCGCCATTTTGACGGCATCCGGACGCGTGCCGAACACGATCGCGACGTTGAGCGGACGGCTCAAAACAGGTGCGGTCCGCCGGGCCGGGCGAGCACGAGCACGAGCGCGCAAAGAACGCCGCACACCGCGTAGATCAAGTTGACGGCCGCGCGCTGCGAAAGGCCGAGGTCGAGCAGGCGGTGATGCGTGTGGCTGCGATCGGCCGCGAAGAGAGGCGCACCCGAACGCAAGCGGCGCATGATGACGTGCGCGGTGTCGAGGATCGGAAACGCGAGGATGATGAGGAACGGCACGACGAGCGAGATCGCGATCGCGCCTTTTGCCTTGCCTTCGAGGGCCGCGCTTGCGAGCACGAAGCCGATGAAGAGCGAGCCACCGTCGCCCATGAAGATGCGCGCCGGATTGTAGTTGAAAGGCAAGAACCCGGCAGCCGAACCGGCGAGCGCGGCCATGGTGATGGCGACGAGGTACTGCCCCTTCCATACCGACACGACGATCATGGTCATCGCGGCGATGATCGTGACGCCCGTGACGAGCCCGTCGAGTCCATCCAAGAAGTTGATCGCGTTCACCATGCCCATGTACCAGAAGATCGAGAACGGCACGGCGAACCAGCCCAGATCGACGAAGCCGAAATGCGGAAGCCTCATCTGCTGTATGGTGAAGCCGTACATGACCACGGCGACGAGCGAGACGACGAACTGCGCCAGGAACTTGTCGCGCGGCCGCATCGTCATCACATCATCCCACAGCCCCACGCCCATCATCAACGTGCCGCCGAAGAGAAGGCCGATGAGATGCGCGAGATCGGGCGTGTCGAGGTAGTGCTGGATGACGAATGAGTGCGTGAGAGCGAAGTTCAACATGGTGAACAGGGCCAGCATGAAGCCGAGATAGATCGCGATGCCGCCGAGGCGAGGCGTGGGCTGCGTGTGGACGCGGCGGTCGTCGCCCGGTTGATCGAATACGCCCACTTTGAACGCCATGCGGCGAACGAGCGGCGTGACGCAAGCGCAGGCGATGGCCGCAAGCACGAAGGTGATGACGCATAGCCAGATGATGTTCACGTCGCCCGGGAGCGCCTGCAGGCCCGGGGCGGGATGAGGGGTAGCGACGGCGTGGTGCACGGCTTTGACGGCGAGCGGCGCGAGCTTTGGTGCTGCGGCCAACGTCTGCGAGTTCACGCGCCGCCCTCGAAGCGTTCGATCAGCGTTCCGGCTTCCAGGAACAAGTCGTTGGCGAGGTCGTCCGGATACGCGTCCTCATATACGACTCGGGTGATGCCTGCGTTGATGAGCAGCTTCGCGCACGTGAGACACGCGTGAGCCGTGCAGTAGAGCGCGCTGCCCGCGATAGGCACGCCGTATCGAGATGCTTGCACGATCGCGTTCTGCTCGGCATGCGTGGACCGCGCGCAGTGGCCGTGCAGCATGTCGCCGCCATCTGAGTGGTCGCAGTGCCGCAAGCCGACCGGCGCGCCGTTATAGCCGGTCGTGAGAATGCGCTTGTCTTTGACGATCACCGCGCCGACCGCGCGGCGCGAACAGGTGGCGCGGGTCGCGACGGCGCGCGCGATGGCCATGAAGTACGCGTCCCAAGGTGGTCTCGAAGCGGGTTCTTTCATACCGGCCGGAATCCGTGCGTCTCAGGCACCCTGCCCGCACCGCGTCCGAACAAGCGGTCGCCGGCGTCGCCGAGTCCGGGCACGATGTAGCCGTGGTCGTTCAGATGCTTGTCGAGCGCGCACGTGTACACTTTGATGCCGGGATGGGCCGCGAACAGCGCGGCGCATCCTTCAGGCGCCGCGATGAGCGTGATGAAGCGCAGGTCGGAGACCAGCGCTCCGCGTCTGAGCAAGAGATCCACGGCGGCCACCGCCGACGCGCCGGTGGCAAGCATCGGATCGAGAACGAACGCGCGCCTACCGATGAGATCCTCCGGCAGATTCACGTAGTAGGGCATGGCTTGCAGCGTGTCCGGATCGCGATACATGCCCACGTGCGCGACGTGCGCCTGCGGCATCAGCGCGTGGAAGCCGGGTACGAGGCCCAGTCCTGCGCGCAAGATGGGGACGAGCAACGGCACGCGGACCAACGTCTGCGCGCTTGCCCAACCGACCGGCGAAGCCACTTGCGTCTCTGCCGTCTCGAGATCGGCCGTAGCGGGCCACGCCAGCAACATGCCGAGCTCAAGGCACAACTCGCGGAATTCTTTGTTGGACGTGGCGGCGTCACGCAGACGGCCGAGCTTGTCGTGCACGAGCGGATGCTGCAAGATGGTGAGATTCGGGAAGTCGCGCGTCTCCATCGGGTGCCCCACAGATGCGCGCGGCTACGGCACGCCGAACTGCGCCGTGAGTTCGTGCACCTTGTCGCGAAGTTGGACGATGCGCGCGCGCTTGCCGACGTCGTCCATCGCGGCGATCATCAACGCGGCGATCTCCCGCATCTCGGGCTCTTTCATGCCGCGCGTGGTGACGGCCGGCGTGCCCACTCGCACACCGCTCGCGACCATGGGTGGATTCTTGTCGAAAGGTATCGTGTTCTTGTTGACGGTGATGCCGATCTCGTCGAGATAGATCTCGACGTCTTTGCCGGTGAGGCCGCGCGACGAGACGTCGAGCAGCATGAGGTGACTATCGGTGCCGCCGGTGACGATGCGGACGCCGCCGGCCGAAAGCGACTCGGCGAGCGCGCGGGCGTTTGCGACGACTTGGCGCGCGTAATCCTTGAACGACGGCAGCAGCGCTTCGCGGAACGCGACGGCCTTCGCGGCGATGATGTGCATGAGCGGGCCGCCCTGAATGCCGGGGAAGGTGGTCTTTGAGATGCCCTTGCCGAGTTCGCCATTGCACATCACCGCGCCGCCGCGAGGACCGCGCAGCGTCTTGTGCGTTGTGGTCGTGACGAAGTCCGCGTGACCCACCGGCGACGGGTAATACCCGGTGCAGACGAGCCCCGCGACGTGGGCGATGTCGGCGAAGAGCAGCGCACCGTTCTCATGGGCTATGTCGGCGAACGTCTTCCAATCGACCCTGCGCGAGTATGCGCTCCATCCGGTCACGATCATCTTCGGCTTGTGCTCGCGCGCAAGTGCGCGGATCGCATCGTAATCGAACTGCTCGGTTTTCGCGTCCACCATATAGGGCACGACGTTGTACAGCTTCCCGCTGAAATTCACTTTGCTTCCGTGGGTGAGGTGGCCGCCGTGATCGAGCGCCGTGCCCATGATGGTGTCGCCGGGCTTGAGCACGGAGAAGTAGACGGCCATGTTCGCCTGTGCGCCGGAGTGCGGCTGCACGTTTGCGTACTCCACGCCGAACAACTGTTTCAGCCGGTCAAGCGCGAGCGTTTCGGCGATGTCGACGAACTCGCACCCGCCGTAATAGCGCTTACCGGGATACCCTTCGGCGTATTTATTCGTCATGACGCATGACGCCGCTTCGCGCACGGCCGCACTCACATAATTCTCCGACGCGATCAACTCAAGGTTTTTGCGCTGCCGCTCTTCTTCTTTGAGTATCGCGCTGTAGACTTCGGGATCGGCTTGCGCCAGAGCCGCCTGATCGAGCACGCGCGCGTTCACGCGTTGTTCCCCGCACCGCTCGGTGCTCCGACAGCCGGATACTCGTCGATCTCCTTGACGCGGCGTTCGTGCCGGCCGATCTCACCTTCGGTGGTCAGCCACACGTCGAGACATTCTTGCACCATTTCCCAGCCCACGAGGCGCTCGGCGAAGCAGATGATGTTCGCATGATTGTGTTGGCGGGATAAGCGCGCTGAATATGGCTCGGCGACTGGCGCGGCGCGGACTCCCTTCACCTTATTGGCGGCGATCGCGATGCCGATGCTCGACCCGCAGACGAGCACGCCGCGTTCGAATTCCCCGCTGCCAACGGCCTCGCCGACCTTGAACGCGATCAGAGGGTAGTCGACCGGGTCGGTGGAGTACGTGCCGAAATCCACGACTTCGTGACCGAGTTCGCGCAGCCGCTCTGCGACTTTTGCTTTGTACACGAATCCGGCGTGATCGGCGCCGACGGCGATGCGAAATTTCTTCGTGGTCATTGTAATGGCATCTTAGGTTCGCCCGCCGCACTGCGGCCGACCTTTATGCGCTCCACGATCTTCGGCATCCCGCTCTCCAACTGCTCGCGCAGCGCACGATAATCGGCTTCGTCGCCGCCGTACGGATCGGGAATGTCGCCGAGTCCCGTGAGCTCGTCGTAGCTGACGATCTTCGCGCGCTCGCCCGGGAAGAATTGCCGCACGTGGTCGCGGTGTCTGTCGGTGACGCAGACGACGAGTTGCGCTCTGTCGACGAGTTCGCGCGTGAGCGGCTGGGCGCGATGCGCATCGAGCAGCAGCCCAAGGTCTGTCGCGACATCGCGCGCGCGGTCTTCAGCACGGTGACCCGTCAGCGCCGATGTGCCGCAGCTCTGCACGACCGCTTCAATACCGGCTGCCTCCAACGCAGCGTGGGCCATCACTTCGGCGAGCGGGCTCCGACAGATGTTGCCGCTGCACACGAAGAGAACGTGCGGTATCGTGTTTGCCATGCGCGAGTGGAGTTCGAAGCGGCGGGCGAACGGACCTACGAAAGCGGTTAGGAGAACGCGCGCAGCTCGCAGAACGCGACGGCATGAGATTGTGCTGCAGCACCGCGTCGTATCGGCGCGCGATCGAATCGAGAGAACTCACGCAGCTCGAGTGGATCGATCGCTGCGCGCGCGATCTGGCGGTCGACGGCATCGAGTTCGACGCGGGCTTCTTCCCGCGCACCGACGACGACTATTTGGCGCAATTGAAAAAGCTCTGCGCCGACCGGTGTCTGACCGTCGCTGGCGCGACCGCGATCGCTAGCCTCGGCGGCGACGATGTTGAGGCGGCAATCGAATCTTTTGTGCCGTGGATCGATCGCGCCCTCGCCCTCGGCGCGCCGCTCTTGCGATTTGAATGCGGCGGCGCGAGCGGTGCGCCCGGGATCGGATGGCGCGAGTTCGTGCGCGCCCTCAAGCACGTGTGCGCCGAAGCGAAGCGGCGCAATGTCACGCTCGCACTTCAAGCCGGCGCGAGCGGCTCGCTCGTCATCACGCCTGCCGACGTTCGGCGTGCGCTCAAAGAATGCGATTCGGCGTGGCTGCGCTTGGCGATGCGCGCAGCGGATCTGCGCGCCGATGCATCCGGCGAATGGCGAGAACTGATGGACGAGACGGTGATCGCCACCACCGAGACCGGCGACCCATCCGAGATCGCGGCGCTCGGCAATGCCGGCTATCGCGGTTTTGTTTCGCTCTGTTTTGCCGGCGAGCGCGACGAAGCCGAAGCCGTCCCCGCGATCATCAAATCGATGCGTCTGTAGACAATCTCATTTGTAGGAGGGCAAGCATCGCTTGCCCTATTTTTCTTACGCGCGTACTAGGGCAAGCATCGCTTGCCCCAAAAAAATGGGTGAGCGTTGCTCACCCTCGTACGGAACGACAGGGCAAGCGATGCTTGCCCTCCTACGGCGCGTTAACATACGAAGGGCAAGCGTTGCTTGCCCTTCATATAACTAGCTCCCCATTGAGCCGTTGCCTGCCGGAGATTCGAACCCGCTTATAGCAGGTGGGTGCTGACCCGAGCGCCGGAAGGCTTCCCTCTTCGAGGAGGGCTTGCTCAAAAGCGCACGGAGTTCGGCTCCCTCTCGTGTTGTTTGTGGTTCAAACACGAGACAGGCTGACGTACACCGCAGGGAGCGCGCTCGTCGCGCTGTGGCCTCCACCCTAACATGCCGCGCGAACGAAAACAAGACTTGACTTTTTACAATCGGGTGGTCTTGGGGACCTACACTTTCCCAGGTTTCAAAGAGAGATTGCCGCGCCGGCCGCTAACTCTGCCGCATGAACCCGCAGCTGCGTTACGAGACGCTCACTCTTCACCTGCGCCACACGTTCACTATCGCCCGCTCCTCGGAAGACATCGCGCAGACCCTTCTGCTACACCTCAAGGCCGACGGCATCGACGCGGTCGGCGAGTCGGCGCCCATCGCGCGTTACAGCGAGAGCGTGGATTTGGTCGAACGTCAGCTCGGCGTGCTGGATTTTCGTGGCTCGAACCTGTGGCACATCGATGAGATGCTCGCCCGCATTCCGCGCGACCAGCGCGGCGCGATGTGCGCGCTGGACCTTGCGCTCCACGACTGGGCCGGCAAGCGCCTGAACATCCCCGTCTATCAGCTCCTCGGCTTGGATCCAGCGAAGGCCAAGCAGACATCGTTCACAATCGGCATAGACGACGTGGACAAAATGGTCAGCAAAACGCGGGAAGCCGCACACTTGCCCATCCTCAAGGTGAAATTGGGCGCCGGCAACGAGCGAGTGATCCTTCAAGCGCTGCGTTCGGTGTATCGAGGCATCATCCGGGTGGATGCGAACGAAGCCTGGACGCCGGAAGAAGCGGTCGATCATCTGCGCGATCTCGTATCGTTCGGCCTCGAATTCTGCGAGCAGCCCATTGCGGCGGGAAACCCGGCGGGACTGCGCTACGTGCGCGAGAACTCGCCGGTCCCTATCATGGCTGACGAGGATTGCCGGACGCTCGAAGACCTCGCGACGTTGAACGGGTGCGTCGACGGCATCAACATCAAATTGGTGAAGTGCGGCGGAATCCGCGAAGCGGTCGCGATGATCCACGCAGCTCGCGCCATGCGGATGAAGGTCATGCTCGGCTGCATGATCGAGTCTTCGGTGCTTTGCACCGCGGCGGCGCACCTGACGCCCCTTGTGGATTACGCGGACGTCGACGGCCCGTTACTCGTGACCGACGATCCGTACACCGGCGCGGAATACGACGGCGCGCAGTTGCGTCTACCGAGCGCACCCGGCCTAGGGGTGCGGCCGCGGAACGCGGCGTAACACCGCGCTATGGATGAGCGCCGGCGATACGTCGTCCTCACCGAAGGATTCATCGCCGACCGACACGCCAAAACCGCGTTCGGCGTCATGCGCTACGGCGGCGACGCTGTGGTGGCGGTGGTCGATTCGACTGCGGTGGGCAAGCTGGTGTCGGACCTCCATCCGCATCTGCGCTGCGATGCGCCGATCGTGGCAACCGTCGCCGATGCGCTCAAGTTTCAGCCCACCTCGCTGCTCGTCGGCGTCGCCAACGCCGGCGGTTTCTTGCCGCCCGCGTTTCGACCGCGCGTTTTGGATGCGATCGATGCCGGCCTCGAAATCGTCAGCGGCTTGCACGAATTCCTCAACGAGGACGACGAATTTTGTGCACGCGCCCGGTCGAGCGGCGCGAAGTTGTGGGACGTGCGCCGTCCGCCCGACGGCATTCCGCTTTTTTCAGGCGCGGCGTATCGCGTGCCGCAAGTGGTGGCGCTAGCGGTCGGCAGCGACTGCGCGATCGGCAAGATGACCGTCATGCTCGAGCTTGCCGAGGCCGGACGTGCCGCCGGTGGCCGGCCGCAGTTCGTGGCCACGGGCCAGACCGGAATCATGATCGCGGGCAAAGGCATCGCGGTCGACCGCGTCATCTCGGACTTCGTCACAGGCGCCGCCGAGCAGCTCGTGCTCGACGTGCCACCCGACACCGATGTGACGCTCGTGGAAGGTCAAGGAAGCATTCTACATCCGGCATACGCTCCGGTCACGCTCGGTTTGATCCTCGGCTGTGCGCCGGACATGTTCGTGCTCTGCCACCGCGCCGGACAGAAGACCGTCGAGGATTTCGATGTTCCCATTCCGGACCTGCGCTCGCTCGCACGCGATCACGAGCGCGTCGTCGCCCACATCAAGCCGGCTCGTTGCGTGGCCCTTGCACTGAACACCGCAGGCTTCGACGACGTCCGCGCGCGCGCCGCGATCGCGACTGCGGAAGCGGAGACCGGACTGTCCACCGACGACGTCGTCCGCTTCGGCGCGGCCAAATTGTGGACCGCGGTCGCGCACGCCGCTGAACTCACCGACAAGAGGCAACCCGCATGACGAGGTTTGTCGGCCGGTTTATCGTCGCCGCGGCCGCCGTATTCGCAATGTTGTTTGTGGCGTCGTGCTCGAAGACGAGCACGGCGCTTGGTCCGCAGGCAAACGGCGCAAATCCGTGGACGGTTCACGGCACGTTGCGTCTGACCGAGGCCGAAGAGCCGAATTCGCTGATCCGCATGTTCTCAAACCAAGAATCGGCCGATGACGTCACCGCATTGCTCTTCGAACCTTTTTTCCGGTTCGACGACCACGAGAATCCGGTGCCGGCCCTGGTCACCGTTTTTCCGACGCAGAAGAACGGCTTGATCAGCGCGGACGGCAAGCGCATCACGTTCAAACTGCGGCCGGGCGTGGTGTGGTCGGACGGCGCGCCGGTCACTGCCGACGATGTCATTTTCACATGGCATGCGATCGTCGATAAGAACAACCCGGTCGTCTATACCCAAGGTTACGATCAAATCGAACGGATCGTGAAAGACAGCCCGCATCAAGTCACCTTCGTGCTCCGCACGCCGCTAGCAAGCGCGGTCTATCTATTCTCCGAAGGCACGTTCATGCCGCTTCCCGAGCATCTCTTGGACAAGTACACGTCGCTCAGCGGTATCGGCTATGACGCCGACCCGGTCGGCGACGGACCGTTCGTGCTCCAGCAATGGCTCCACGGATCAGATCTCTTCTTCGCCGCAAATCCCCGTTATTGGCGAGGGCGACCGCCTATTCACACGATCGATATCAAGATCATTCCTAACTCCAGCTCGCTGTTCCAAGAATTGAAATCGCACGAAGTCGACATGGTCGACGGCGTACCCAAATCGCTCGTGCCCGAACTCGCCACAATCCCCGGAGTCCGCCAGAGCAACACGCTTCAGGCGAACTATCGCCATCTGGACTTCAACTGCTCGCGGCCCATCCTGCGCGATGTCGCCGTGCGGCGCGCGATCGCGCGCGCGATCGACGTCGACAAGATCATCCGCACGGTCTACGGCGGTCTTGGGGTTCGGGCAGTCACGGACATCCCGCCATTTTCTTGGGCGACGAACTTGCTCGCACCGGTTCCTTACGATCCCGCGGCCGCCGACCGCATTCTCGACGACGACGGCTGGCACGCGGGCGCCGATGGGATCCGCGTCAAGAACGGCCAGCGGCTCTCGCTGACCATCTCGACGGCATCGAGCAATCTGCTCAACGAAGACGCGGAACAGCTCATCGCCGGCGACTTGAAATCCGTCGGCATCGAACTGACCGCGAAGAATTACGCAGGTGCGGTGCTCTTCGCGCCGGACGGCCCGATCTACGGCGGACGATACGACATGGCGTGGATCGTGAACACGGAAGGCACCGACCCCGACAATCTCGGCAGTTGGGGTTGCGATTACATGCCGCATCACGGCGCGAACACGCTTTTCTATTGCAACCGGAAAGTCGACGCCTATCTGAAGGACGCGCAAGTGAACTACGATCATGCGCGGCGGCGTGCGGACTACGAGGCGGCTTGGAAGATCTTGCTCGACGACGCTCCCGAAATCATGATCTACTGGGATTACAACGTGATCGGATATAACTCGGATCTAAAGAACTTCAAACCTGCGCCGGTCATCACCGACTATTGGAACTCGTGGGAGTGGCGGATATGAACACCGCTGCGGTGATCGCGGCGTCCGCTGCGGTCTGGGTGCTACGTTTTCCGCAGCCGATCGCGCACGAATACGAATCCCAAGTCCACGCCGTGCCCGCCGGATTCAGCTCGGCGATCGCGTCGTGGAATGCGCTGGCGCCCGGCGGTTCGTGGATCGACGTGGCGTTGCGCGCGCGCGTTGGCGATCGCTGGACGTCGTGGTACGAGATGGGCCACTGGAGCGAAGGCCTCGCCGGCGATCATCGCACGTCGTTGAACGGTCAGCACGACGTTGACGGCCGGGTCGACACCGACACGCTCGTGCTCGCTCATACCGCCGACGCGATCCAGTTGCGCGCTCGCGTTCATGCGGGTGCGAACGGCGCGGCTCCCTCGATCTCGCTTCTCGCAGTGACGGTCGATCGCGAACCCGATCGCGCATTCGCGCCGCTGTCGGCCGTGAGATCTGCGGCATGGGGCACGGACATCGCGGTACCCGAACGCACGCAGCGCATCGGTGCGCAAGGCGGCAAGTTCGGCGGCGGCGGGGATTCGTGGTGCAGTCCGACGAGCGTTTCCATGGTCATGGCGTACTGGGCCGCCGCAAAAGGTCATCCGGCGTGGGATGTCAGCGTCGCCGACGCTGCGGCGGGAACCTACGATCCGGCGTATCAGGGCTGCGGCAACTGGCCGTTCAACATCGCGTATGCTTCGCGGCATGGCCTAGAGGGATGGGTCGCGCGCCTGCCTTCGCTTGCGGCGATGGAAACGTTCGTGTCCGCGGGCCTGCCGGTCATCGCGAGCATCAAGGTGAAACCGGGCGAGCTCGACGGCTCGCCATATCCGAGCACCGACGGCCATCTGCTCGTGGTGCGCGGCTTCACCGCGGACGGCGATGTCATCGTCAACGATCCGTACGGCGAACCGGGATCCATTCGGAGGATCTACAAACGCGCGCAATTCGAGCGCGTGTGGCAAGACGGCTCGCACGGCGCGGTCTATCTCATCGGTCCGGCAGACGTCTTGTAGCAGGGCAACTGTACTAGGGCAAGCAGCGCTTGCCCATCTAGTTGTAGGGGCCGACTTTTATGGTCGGCCCCGCTTGCCCATTCTATTATTGTAGGAGGGTGAGCAACGCTCACCCATTTTTTGGGCAAGCGATGCTTGCCCTAGTACGGATGCCCCAGTACGGATGCCCTCCAAAGGTCAGACCGGTTGGGGGCCGAGGCCTTTGCGCGCGAGCGCCGTGTTCACGATAAGCCCGGGCAGCATATCGCAGAAGATTCTATTGACAGCCGCGATGCGCGCGCGCTCGGTGGCATCGACATCGTTCCCGGTCAAGAGCGATTGACTGAGCGTGAGCCGGTAGGGGAGCTCGTTCGCGGCGGACATGGCCTCGTCGTAGATCGCCCGGCAAAGCGCCGCATAGCGCGGATCGGAAATCGCGGGTTTGCAATCGCGCCACCAAACTTCCAACCAGTCGGGTGACGTGGCCATCGTCCGGTAATCGCCGCTGACGAACGGCGCTCCGGTCACCGCCTTCAGATCTTCGAAAATAGTTCGGACGCGCAGCGGAGCTTCACCCTCCTCTACGGCCGGCATCGCGAGCGTCCGATAGTCGTAGCCGATGTCGTCTGAATCGCCCGGATGCCGGGGACCAGGACTGCCGACGCCGCCGACGGTTTCACCCGCCAATGCGCCGTCGACGGCGAGAGCGACGATCAACAACTTGGGATTGACTTGACGGAACAGATCGGCGATGTCGCGCATCCTGCGAAGGTCGCCTTCGCTGAGATTGCGTGCGTGCAACAGCGCTGCATGGTCGGCCACCGGCCAGGTCGCGATGCCGCTTTCGGCCAGCGCGGCGATCCGCCGCGCGCGTTCGACGAATGACGCCGCGAGAAGGCTCGGCCGGAGGCGGCGCCAGACGACGTCCAAGAATTTCGGTGACGTGGCATACGCTTGGAATATCCCGTTCACGATCGGCATGCGCAGCGATGCCTTCACATTGCGAAAAGCCTCGCGCACGCGCTCATCGTCGACTTCGTTCTCGCGGACGAACCGCACGAGCACGCTCAAGCCGGCGCCTGCGCGCGGGCCGGCACGTCGGTCTTGAGATGAAGTTCGCGTAAGAGCGCCGCCGGTACGGGGGCCGGCGCTTCGACCATCAGATCCTGGAAGCGCTGATTCTTCGGAAACGCTATGACTTCGCGGATGGAATCCGCCCCGACCATGATTTGGATGATGCGGTCCACGCCGAGCGCGATGCCCCCGTGGGGCGGCGCGCCGTAGGCGAACGCTTCGAGCAAGAATCCGAAGCGCTGCTTCACTTCTTCGTCGGTATAGCCGAGCATCGCAAATATCTTCTTCTGCAGTACGGGGTCGTGGATGCGCAGCGATCCGCTGCCAAGCTCCGTACCGTTGAGCACGATGTCGTAGTGCTGCGCGCGAATCGAGAGCGGATCCCCGCTGAGGTCTTCGCTTCCTAGCGCGGGCGCCGTGAACGGATGATGTGTCGACGTGATCGCGCCGGTGTCCGCATCTTTCTCGAACAACGGGAAGTCGAGGACCCAGCAGAACTCGAAGCGATGCGGATCTCGCAAGCCTTTTCCTTCACCGACATGTAGCCGCAGTTTCCCCGCGAGCGATCGCGCCGTGTCGGGCTCGTCGGCGACCAGCAACACCGCGTCACCGTTCTTCGCACCGCCGGCGCGCCGGACGGCTTCCAGCGCCGTTTCGGTGAGCGCGACCTTCGGCAGCGACGACTTCACGCCGTCGTCTGCAAGGGCGATCCATGCCAATCCCTTGCACCCAAGCGCTTGCGCTTCCGTGACGAGCGCATCGAACTCACGGCGAGAACGCGTTGCGCCGCCCTCGTCCACGAATCCGACGATGGAATTGCCGGCCGCCAGCGCCGAGGCGAATACCTTGAATTCGGTGCCGGCAAACGCAGCGCCGAAATCCTCGAGCTCCATACCAAATCGAATGTCCGGTTTGTCGCTTCCGTAGCGCGCCATCGCCTCCGCGTGTGAAAAACGCGGGAACGGAAGCGCGACGGGCACGTCGATCGATTTCTCGAACATGGCGCGCAGCATGCCTTCGACGACGGTGATGACATCTTCTTGCGTCGGAAACGTCATCTCCAAGTCGATCTGCGTGAATTCAGGCTGGCGGTCGGCTCGCGAGTCCTCGTCGCGAAAGCAACGGGCGATTTGAAAGTAACGGTGAAATCCGCCGACCATCAGCAGCTGTTTGAACAATTGCGGCGATTGCGGCAGTGCGTAGAACTCGCCCGGATGCAGCCGGCTCGGCACGAGGAAATCGCGCGCGCCTTCGGGCGTCTGCTTGATGAGCATCGGCGTTTCGATCTCGAGAAAACCGAGTCCGTCGAGATGATCGCGGACCGCTTTGATCGCACGGTGGCGCAGCGCGATATTGCGCTGCATGTGCGGGCGGCGCAGGTCGACGTAGCGGTATTTCATGCGCAAGCTCTCGTCCACGTCGACGTCGCCCTGCACCGGAAACGGTGGCGTAAGCGACCGGTTGAGCACTGCCACGTCCGTTGCGGCGATTTCTATCTCGCCCGTGGCCAGTTTCTTGTTTTCCGTGCCGGGCGGACGGCGTCTGACGAGGCCGCGCACCGCGATCACGTCTTCGGCACGCAACGTCGCGGCGGTGGCTGTGGCAGCAGCCGCCGCGCTCGGATCGAAGACCGTCTGCGTGATCCCGAAACGGTCGCGCACGTCGATGAAGATGAGTCCGCCATGGTCGCGCGAGCGCGCGACCCACCCGCGGATCTCCGCGGTGCGGCCTTCCTGAAGTCCCGTGAGCTCGCCGCAGTGGGCGCGGAGAGCGCTGTCGTCGGTCAAGATCTCGTTGCTCCGTCGGCGTTGCGCAGTGCGCGTTTCACGCCGGTCAAATAGTGATATTGGTATGCGATCTGGCGCGCGAAGTACGGCCACGAGTTCTTGCGCGGAATCTCTTCGGACGCACCGGCACGTTCGATCGCCCTGCGGACGGGCGCGACCGCTCGGAGCAGCGAGTGAAGCGCGAGCGAGACGGGCGTCATGCCGAGATTCGCCATCACCGTGATTTCCGGATGTTTGCGGTAGAAGCGTACCGTTGAGACGCCGGCGAGTTCGCTTCTCCCGATCTGCTCGGCGAACGGCACGGGATGCCAATGATAGTTGACGGCGTCAGGGTCGTAGCGCAATTCGACCCCGCTTTTCTCCAACCGGTAGCCGAGCTCGAGATCTTCGTGCCCGTAACCCGTGAACGATTCGTCGAACTTGCCGACCGCTTCGACGTCGTCGCGCCGGACGGAAGCGTTGCCCGTCAAGAAATAAAGCCATGAGAGGCGCGTGCGCGACCGCGGATGCAGCGGTCGGCGTATTTCTGGTCGCTCTCTCTGGGCACGGTAATCGGCGAGCGAACGCACTTGCAGCTCGCAGCCGACCACCGCGATGCGTTTGCCCTTCGCCGCACGATGGCCGGCGAGGTGGCGCTCCAGCAGTTGCGGGGACGCGAGGATGTCGGCGTCGGTGAACATGACTACCGGCGCGTTCGCCGCGGCGATGCCCGCGTTGCGGGCCGCGGCTCGCCCGGAATACGCACCGGGCAGATGCCGGACACGTCCGGCATCCAGGCCTGCTGAAAGGTCGCGCAGATACGCGTCGGTTCCGTCGGTGCTCTTGGAGTCCGCGACGATGATCTCGTACGCGGAAGCGTCGAGCGTCTGCGCGAGCAGCGTCGGCAACACTTCGGCAAGCGTATCGATGCGGTTGTACGTCGGTATGACGACGGATATATCCATTCGGCGTTTTGGTTTTATGAAGGGATGGGTGAGCGATGATGGCGGCCGGTCACCGGCCGCGAAGGCGAAGCACCGCGTTGACGATGTCCTCGACGAGCGGCGCAGGGTCTGCGCCATCTGGAGGCTTGCACAAAAGGGCGCTCGGGACCCGCCACGGCGCCCACTCTTGCGAACTCAATCGATAATAACGGTGCTCGAACGCGACCACGACGGGCACGTTCATTGCTGCAGCGACGTGCGTGGCGCCGGTGTCGACGGTCGCGACGACCGAACATCGCGCGATGCATGCCGCCCATTGCAGCACCGTGACGCCGCCCACCCAGGTCACGGCGGACCCCATTTCCGCCGACTGCAGAACACGGGCTTGGTCGGCGACGTCGTCACCAAACGTGATCACAACCGGACTTGCCTCGGCGGCGAGCCGCTCGATGACTGTGCGGGTAGCCGCCAATCCGAAGTTCGGTTCGAACCAGCGAGGCGAAAGGCAGACGCAGACCGCTCCGGCCGGCACGCGCGCCTGCGCGAACGCTTGGTCCTCGGGCCCGGTGATGAGCACCAACTCATCGTTAATCGCCGTGCCGCCGGCGAGCGAGACCAGCGCTTGCACTTGCCGGACTTCGTGAGCGACTGGACGGTCGGGGTAACGATCGGCAAGATCCGGATCCGCATCCGACAACGCGTGCGAAGTCAAGAGAAAGTTCGCCGCGACGCGCGAGATGTAACGGCGCCGATAGACGTACCCTATGCGCTTCGGGGCGCACGTCCACGAAGTCAGCATGTGATCCGGCGCGCGCGGAGCAAGCGCGACCGCGATGTCCGCATTTTCTCCGAGCGTGCGCATGATCGCGCGCGCCTTCGCGGGCGCGACGGCACGGGCCAGTACGTGCACCGCATCCACGTCGGGGCTGTGGCGCATCACCGGTTCGGTGTAATCGTTGACGACTATTTCGATCCGCGCGTTTGGCCAAGAACGGCGGAACGACGCGACGGTCGGCGTCGTCAGCACGAGATCGCCGACCCGATCCGTGCGCACGAGCAGGATCTTTCGGTAAGCCGCGGCCGGCTTGCCGGCGAAGCTCACCGCGCCCGGTCCGCTCGAGCGAGCTCGTCGTAATATGCAGCCCGCGCGAGCCGTGACGCTGCCCAACGCTGCAGCGCTGTCGCCGGTTCGGCCGCTTCGCCGCTCGCGCTTTTGCCTGCGATGCGTTCGAGCATTTGCGGCCACCGTAGCGAGCGGGCGACGCCGCTCCACCAAACGTTCGCCGCCGACTGGCCCGTGGCGAGCCGTACCCGCCAATGCGGATGCTTGCGCGCGAATTGCACGGCGGTGCGCGCTTGCGCGCGCGCCTGCTTGATCATGCCTGCGAATGCCTTCGGCGCCGCCGGCGGTTTGAAGTGGAACACGAGCGCGTCGCGCGCCAGAATCGAAGGCACTCCCATGCGCCGCAAGCGGTAGCCAAGCTCGAGATCTTCCCAACCGTACTCGGAGAAGCGTTCGTCGAAACCGCCCGCTTCGCGCACGAGCGCGAGCGGCGCCGACACGTTCGTCGTCCAAAAATACGCCCCGGAATAGTTGCGCCACGAATAGCGCGCGGGCGGCAGGGAGTCGAACGAGGTGACGTTGATGACGCCGCCGCGGCAGATCGCGCGCGGATGATCGTTGTGAAAGCGCACGTGCGCGGACAAGAGCCCGGGCGTCGCAAGCACGTCGTCGTCCATGAACATGATCACGTCGCCGCGCGCACGAGCGATGCCGACGTTGCGGCCGCGCGCGAGCCCGGCATTGTTCTGACGCACGACATGCAGGGCACACGGCGGCCGAAAGCCGCGTATGACGTGCTCGTAGGTGCCGTCGGTCGAACCATCGTCGACGAGCACGATCTCATAACTGGCGGGGTCGAGGTCTTGCGCGAACAGCGCGTCCATCACCTGGCCGAGCAGCGCGCGGCGGTTGTACGTACAGATCTGCACGGTGATGAGGGGAGCCGCTTTTTTCAATTTCGTCGCGGCGGACTTCTCAACGCCCGACGGATATCCTTGACTCCCGGCTGCTAGTTATCGCACTGCCGAAGAGGTTCAGTCGGCGTCGGTGTCGGCGTTGGCACGGGTGTGTTGAAATTGAAATCGGTGAAGCTCGACGTGCCGAGCGCGTGGATGTGGTGCAAGGTTATCTGCGACATCTGCTTTGTGACGACACGATAACCGTTGACCTTCTCGTAGAGCTGATCGAGGACGACGTGATCGCCGGCATTGTGATAGAACCATTCGATGTGCGGGATTTCTCCCGACTCAGCGACCGTGACATCGATATGGTCCACTTCGCCGCGGATCTTGCGCACCATGTGCAGCAGATGACCGGACGAGCGCTGCTCGACGGCGATGGTATAGCAATGCGGCCAGCGGTTCGCATCGAGGGTCGCCCCTTCGATCTTCGAGATGCCGTTCAAGTACCATGGCACGTGATCGAGATCGACGATCGTGAGGCCCGGGCGCGAATAGTATTGCATCCCGTTCAAGACCGGATGCAGATAGGGGAAATTCGTCTGCCTGATATCGAGCACCGCGTGAGCGGCATACGAAGTCATCGTCGGCTCGCGGCCGACGACCGTTGCGATGATTGCCTGTAACGATTGATCTTTTGCCGGTGTCGCGGTTGGGGCGGCCTTGTCTGCGATCGCCGGCGCGCCGATCGCCACGGCGAGGCAAGCCAGAAATGCGAGGAGCGAGGTCCGGAGGAGACGCGAAACCGCGAGACGATCAAAATTCATCTTCATTATCTAGTTAACGTCAAACGGGGCCATTTGTGTTGAATATTCGTCATTCCTCACTAATCATTAACCGGCCGGCTGGGAACCGACGGTGAGCCGCCAGGCTGCATGGCTCTTTCAGCAGCGGCAACGATGTCCCGCGAATCGAGCGCACGCACGCACGCGTAGTCCGGACACGTTTCGATCAAATCCCGTTTCGGACAACTATACCGTGCCCGTACGAGCGCAACGCGCGGACCTAGCGGCCGCCAACGGTCCGGAAAGTCGACTTGCAATGGGAAGACGCCGACCGTCGGCGCGCCGACGGCGGCCGCGATATGCATGGGGCCGCTATGCATCGAGACCACGTATTTCGCGCGTTTCGCGACCGCAGCAAAGCTGCCGAGCGATGTGAGCCCTGCGATCGTCGGCGAACCCAAATCCTTGGACAGCGCGCGCGCGATCGGCGCATCGGTGGGAGACCCGCACGTGATCACCGGCCAGCCGAAGCGCCGCTGCAGCGCATCGGCGCCGGCGAGCCAACCCTCAAGTGGCCACACCTGGCGTTTCGTCGACCACGAACATGTCGCGTGGAGCAGGGCGAACGACTCGCCGATGCCCGCGTCGGCCAACAGCGCGTCCGCGGCGGCGGATTCTTCCGGTCTGATCGGAAACAGCGGAAGCTCATCGCTCGTCTCGCACCCCAAGGCCAGCGCGTAATTCAATAAGATCGTGCTCCAGTGCGTCTTCGTATCGCCCTGTTCGGAGACGACCGGAACGCGGTGCGTGAACAGCGGCGAATAGTTGCGCCGGCTCTGGCCGACCCGCATTGGAATCCGGGCAAGCCACGGCAGCAATGCGGTGCGAGTGGTCGCCCATGTCACCACGGCGGCGTTGTAGTCCCGTTCGCGGATATCGCCTGTCATTTGAAGCAGCGATCCCTGATCGACCAGCACATCCGAGATGTGCGGGTTGCGGCTCAACACGTCGAGATGCCCCGCTTTCGTCAGCGCATCGACCGTTTCGTATTTGTTCTTCAGCGCCGCGGCGACCATCGAGGCGAGCAGCGTGTCGCCGATGCCGCCGCCCGCGCAGATGAGGAGAGCGCGATTATGCGGCAAGGCGCGAGACCTCGCGCGTCGCGTCGACGATGCGCGCCGCGATCGAGCCCGCGGCCGTGCCTGGCGCAAACGCTAGCGGCACGTACGTCGCGGCCCAAGGCGACCACCGCGTGCGACGCAGTGCGAAATCGCTGAACGGAAAGCAGTCGACACACGGCGTGCCCAGCATTCCGGCAAGATGCGCGGATCCGGTGTCCGGCGTGACGACGAGCGCGGCCCGTGCGATCGCCAGCTTCCACGGCTCGAGCGACGCGAATATTTTCAGCTCGACTGAGGCTTGCGAGGCGATCGCCGACGCGTAGTCCTTTTCGGCATCCGCGGCCACGGCGTGCAGATCTCGCGATGCGAGCGCGCGCATCGCCGCCACCAGTGCCGCGTCGGACACGCCCGACTCCCGCCACTTCGGCGTCACTTGCACGACGACGGACGATTCGCGATCGGGCCGGTCCGCGAGCAAGAGCGGCGCGAGGAGCGCGCAATCGCGCGGCGGAGGCGGCGCGACAAAACCGGCACCTAGTTTGAAGAGTGTCTCGACCTCATGCTCGAGCGCCTGCGACGCCCACGCCGGGCGGTAGATCGTCCGCGTGCACTGCGCCGAGACCCACAGCGATTTGAACGGCTTCTGCCAGCCGTTGTGAAAACCGATCCGCGCCGGAATGGCCGCCGCACGCGCGATCGCGTACGCCTCAGGCTCTTCCGAGGCGATAAGGGCGGCATCGTAGTGGACGCCCTGCAATTCCGCGAGCGTTCTGGCATAACTCGCGGCGGTGGACCCGTGCTTTGGCCACGCGATGCGATCGAGGACGTGCTGCCACGACAGCGCGCGTTCTTCGAATATGCCCGCGTTTGCGTTGGAGAGAACGATGCCGAGCTCGTGCCCCGCCGTTCGCAGCGCGGCGATCAGCGGGGTCATGACGAGTGCATCGCCGATCGCATCGACGCGGATCAAGACGATTTTCGCCACGCGTCAGCTCCTGCCGTCGTCGCGCCGGCGCATCGCGGATCGAAGCGAGTCGATGTACGCGGCGTCGACGAGCGCTTCGCGCGCGAATCTGCCGAGGCGCGACGCCGGCGGCCGTTCGCTCGCCCAGCGCGCGTACAGCGACCGGAAGGGCGCCGCGTTGACGACGGCTGCGCGCATGAAATTCGCGGTGTACGCGCCGGTCGCCAGCTTCACCGCGATCGTCGGCGACTTGCGGACGAAACGCGCCGCCATCGCGCCCTTCTCGCGCGCCAGCGCCATCGCGCGGTCCAATGCGAGCGATTCGGGCGGCTTCACGTGATAGATGTACGCCGCCCACACGAAGATCCGTCGAAGACCGGCGTCGCGCAGGCGGACGCCGACATCGGTGTCCTCCCAACCGTAGAGATCGTAGCGTTCGTCGAAGCCGCCGATGCCCTGCAGCGCGCTCTTCGGCGCGCTCACGTTGCACGTGCAAAAAAAAGCGCGCGAAAAATTCTTCGGTCCGGGCGGCGGCAGGGAACGCGCGTCGGCCACGTTGATGATAGGACCGGACACGACGCGCTCGCCCGAGACGGCGCCGCCTGAGTGCGCCGCAAGGTGGGCTTCGACGAAACCCTCGGGCGGCAAC
Source organism: Candidatus Eremiobacteraceae bacterium (assembly GCA_036511855.1). Lineage (NCBI taxonomy): Bacteria > Bacillati > Vulcanimicrobiota > Vulcanimicrobiia > Candidatus Eremiobacterales > Candidatus Eremiobacteraceae > Candidatus Eremiobacteraceae bacterium. The sequence continues at coordinate 118,475 of DATCBN010000004.1, forward strand.
GTATCGTCGTCGCAGAAGATGATGATGCGGCCGGTCGCCGCCGCAAGGCCGGCATTGCGCGCCTTGCCGCGATTGGGGTCGGCGACGTCGACGCCGCGGACCGCGCCGTTCGACGCGAGCGCCGCGCTTGCGATGACGTCGCGGGTCGCGTCCGTCGATCCGTTGTCCACCACGACGACGTCGAATCGGTTCGCTGCGGATTGGCGCGCGAGACACGCGAGGCAATCGCGAAGAAAACCGGCGCGATCGCGAGTCGCGATGATAACGGTCGCGTCGATCATGCGGTCAGGCTATTCCCGCCGGCCTGGCGGCGCGAGTGACGACGCCGAGCGCGTCGGCCGCCATGCGGTCGGCGGCGCCCGCGTGTGCGGCGTAGATCTTTGACAACGTCTCGCCCATCGCGCGCAGATCGTCGGGCCGCGCGAGCAGATCGGAGGCGCGGTCGGCGACTTCGGCGGGCATCATCACGCCTCGCATTTCGGGCGCGACCTCGCGGCCTACATCGATATTCGGCTGCGCCACGAACTGGAAGCTGCGTTCGACCTTGCGCACGAGCCAGCGCTTCAGCGGACGGCCTACGAACGGCACGTGATGCAGATACGAGCCCAGACCGTTCAACGTGACCTCGTCGGGCCGGTTGAGGGGCACGAGCACGAGCATCGGGCGGCCGAGCACCGCCGCCTCAAGACACTTGGTCCCTGGAATCGTGATGACGAGTTGCGCGTGCGATAGCGCGCGATAATCGCCCGACCGGTCGAGCGTCACGCGCACGCCGTCGCCCTCGATGGCCGCGCCGCCGTCGGTGAGCCGGCCTTGTATGCCGCCGTACTTCGAGTCGGGCCGGCGCGCGAGCGCAGCGTCCAATTGCTCGTCGGAATTGAACGGCGAGACCACGAACGTCACCGGCAGATGCGGCATCCGGCGCGCCAAATCGCGCGCGACGGCCAAGAAGAATTGCATCAGGTACTTGATCTCCGCAGGCCTGCTGCCCGGGAGGATGCAGACGCCCTCGCCGACGCCAGGCGGGGACGGCGCTTCATCGAGCGTGCCGAGCACGCTATCGGCCACCAAATTGCCGACGACGCGCACGCGCTCTGCCGGCGCGCCGTCGCTGCGCAGCTTGCGCGCGTTCTCTTCGTCGAGCGCATAGAACCGCTGAAACGACGGGCTATATGCGCGGCGCGAGAACTTGTACGTGAGCGGCGTGAGGCCCAACCGTTTGGCCAACGTGGTGGCGTGGAACAGATCGCCGCCGAGGTATTGGAGCACGCCCGCTCCACGGTGCATGCCTTCGACGCGTTTGTTCACGAGGAAACGGGCGTACGCTTTCGGGTCGAGCACGTGCGCGTTTGGAAACATCGCTTTGGCTTGAGCCGCTTCGCGGCCGGTGGCGTACGGACACGGGACCAGCACGATGGTGATCTCCGCATCCGGCGCGCGCGCGAGCACGGCGCGGAGAAACGGCCGCGTCCAACCCATCAGTTCGCCGGGCCCATTCGTGGTGACGACGACGCGTTCGGCGCTCATACGCGATCCTGCGCGCGCAGCTTCGCGACGATGTCGGTTGTCGACCAGCCGTCGACATGCGGCGCGATGATAATGCGTCCGCCCACTTCGCGCACGGCTGCCGCTTCGGGTAAATCGTCCGGCCGGTACTGAGCGCTCTTCACGTGGATCTCGGGCTTGATCTGGAGGATGGTGGCATCGGGCCGTTCTTCGTCGAAAATGCAGACGAAATCTACACAGGCCAAGGCGGCCACCACCTCGGCGCGCTCGGCCTGCGGCACGATCGGCCGGTTCGGTCCCTTTCCGAGCAGCCGCACCGATGCATCCGAATTGACGCCCACGATGAGCAATCCGCCTAATGCGCGCGCGTACTCGAGATAACGGACGTGGCCGACGTGCAGCAGATCGAAGACCCCGTTGGTGAAGACCACTGGACCTCGTGCCACGCGCAGGTCGGCGGCGCGAGCCGCGGCGTCGTGTCGGGAAAGGACTTTATCAGCCGCGTGCATCGCGTACTCCACGCCGCTTGAGCGGCGCGAACGGCACGGCATCGGCCACGCCTTCGTGAGCGGCGAACGAGCTGATCTCTTTTGACGTCGCAGTGGCGGTGCCGAGCTTCTCCACCACCACGCCGGCGGCTAACGTCGCGAGAGCGACGGCGTGTTCAATGGATGCGCCCGCCGCCAACGCGAGCGTGAGGGTGGAGACGACCGTGTCGCCCGCGCCGCTGACATCGAAGACCTGGCGAGCCACCGCCGGAACCGTGAACGGCCGCGCGTTCTTCGAGAAAAGAGTCATGCCATGTTCGCCGCGGGTGATCAAGACGTGTTTGCACTTGGTCCGGCGCACGAGTTTGGCGCCCGCGCGCGCGAGATCTGCGTCATTCCCGATTTCAATCCCGGAAGCGGCTTCGGCTTCCATCGCGTTAGGCGCGATGCAATCGATCCCGGAGAATGCATCGATGTTGTCGGGCTTTGGATCCCCGGTCACGATCGCTTTGCGCTTGAACCGGCGAGCCGCGGCGACGAGCCGCGCGTCGACCGCGCCCTTGCCGTAGTCGGAGACGACCACCCCGTCGACTCGCCCGTCGAACGCCGCCAGAGAACGGCACATGATGTCGCGCACCCGTTCTTCGAGCGGCTCCGAGCTTTCGCGGTCCGCGCGAACGACCTGTTGATGGTGGGCGACGATTCGCGTCTTCTGCGTCGTGGGGCGCCGAGCCACGCGCGTGATCCCGCGCGTATCCACGTTCAACTTCTTGAACAACGACATGACGCGATCGCCGGCATCATCGCGGCCGACGATGCCGACGACCGCCACTTTGGCGCCGAGCGCGGCCAAGTTGCTCGCAACGTTTCCTGCGCCGCCCAGCGTGTAGGAGTGCGATTGGACTTCGACCACGGGCACCGGCGCTTCGGGCGATATGCGGCGTACGCGACCCCACAGCCACTCATCGAGCATGAGGTCTCCGGCGACGACTATGCGTTTCGCGCGCATGTCGGCGAGCAAGGTCGCGATCCAGGCAGACTTGTCGCGAGCGGTCATGAGTGCGCGATGACGTAGTGCGCGGCGTCGACAAGGTCGCGTGCCCGATATTCCGGCTCTGACGCGCCGAAATCTTCCGCTTCCTGCGACGGCGGAACCGGATCGACCGCGATCGTGCGGCACCCGGCAGCGGCGCCCGCCGCGATGTCGCGGGCGCGGTCGCCGATCGCCCACGACGCGTTTGGGTCGAGCGACAACTCGGCGGCGGCACGGAGGATCAGCCCCGGCGACGGTTTACGGCAATCGCAGTCGACCGCGTACTGCGGCAGTGGTGCGTCCGGCAGATGCGGGCAGCGGTACGATGCAGCGATGGTGACGCCCCGGCCGGCGAGGAGTTGGGCGAGACGTTCGTCGACCGCATCCGCCTGCTTCTCCGTGAAGTATCCGCGCGCGATGCCCGATTGATTTGATACGACGACCAAGACGTAGCCCGCCGCGGCGAGCATCTTCGCGCCCTCGGCCGCGTTTTGGACGAGTTCGACGTCTTCCGCTTTGCCCACGTATTCACGATCCACATTCAAGGTGCCGTCGCGATCTAAGAACACCGCGCGCCGTTTGCGGTCATCGCTCAGGTCTCGATCCACATGAGTTCCTGATTGAGCGTTACGAGATCGCCGTCGTTGACGCAGATCTTGGCGACCTTGCCGTCGAATTCACTGACGATTTCGTTCATCAATTTCATCGCTTCCAGGATGCAAAGAACCTGCCCTTCGGTGACCGTGCCGCCCGTTTCGCAAAACGACGGAGCGCCCGGCGCCGGCGCGCGGTAGAAAACGCCGACAAGCGGCGCGAGCACTTTCTTGATGTTCGCGGGCAGGGCGCGGCTCTGCTCGGCGGAAGCGGCCGAACCCGCCGGCAGCAATCGAGTTCGGTCGGCCGCAGCGGCGGCGATGGCCTGGTTGGGCGCAGACATCCGCAGGTCGATGTCGGTGTCGCCGACCTGTACGCGGATGCGATCGAGACCTTCGCGCTGCATCAACTCGACGAGCTTGTCCAGGACCCTTTTGTCAGGTTCCATGAGGCCTCCCATCATCGAGCCGCCGCGCGATCTCACGATCCGCGCCGGCGAGACGCACCCGCACGCGCTCGCGCGTGCGAAGATCCTGCAATGTCGCTTCGCCGGCGGCAAGTTCATCACTGCCCACGATCACGGCATATACCGCCCCGCGTGCCGCCGCCGCCTTGACCTGCTTGTCCATCTTTCGCAACGTATAATCGACATCGGCACGCAGGCCCGCCATTCGCGCCGCTTGCAAAACGGGCACGACCGCAGCGAGACTCGCATCGTCGAGAGCGACGAACGCGACGTCCAGCGTCCGCTCACTTGCGCCGAGCGTACTGCCGACCGCCTCTGCCACGATCAAGAGCCGGTCCATGCCCATGCCGAATCCGACCCCGGGTGTCGGCGGCCCGCCCATCGTCTGCACGAGATCGTCGTAACGGCCGCCGCCGCACACAGCGCTCTGCGCGCCGAGGGACGTCGACGTGATCTCAAATACCGTGCGCGTATAGTAGTCAAGGCCGCGGACGATGCGATGGTTGCGGACGAAGTCGATGCCCATCGCGCGCAACGCGATCTGCGTACCCTCGAAGTGGGCCACGCACTGCGCGCACAAAAAGTCGTTGATATCCGGCGCGGCCTCGATCAAAGCGCGATCGGCAGCATCTTTTGAATCGAGGATGCGCAAGGGATTGGTTTGCAAGCGCGCCTTGCTCAATTCCGAGAGCTCGTCCGCATGACGATTGAAGTGCTCGATAAGCGCCGCGCGATAAGCCGGGCGGCACGAAGAGCAACCCATCGAATTCAGCTCGGTCGTGACCTCACGTATTCCCGATCGCGAGAGCACGTCGAGCGCGAGCGCGATTACCTCGGCATCCACTTGCGGGGCTGCTGCGCCGAAACACTCCACGCCGAACTGATGCGCCTGCCGGTAACGCCCCTTTTGCGGACGCTCGTAGCGAAAGAAAGGTCCGCGGTAATACAGCTTGAGCGGCACGGCCTGCAAGAGATTGTGTTCGAGCACCGCGCGCACGACGGGCGCCGTGAGCTCCGGCCGCAAGGTGAGGCTTCGACCGGCACGATCGTCGAACGTATACATCTCCTTGTCGACGATGTCCGTGCCCTCGCCGATCGTGCGTACGAAGACGTCCGTGCTTTCGAAGACCGGCGTGCGGATCTCGCCGTAGCCGAAGCGCGCGCAAGACGCGTCGATGATCTCCTCGAGCGCTTGCCAGCGAACCGACTGAGCGGGGAGTATGTCATAGGTGCCCCTGGGCGCCGTCAGGTTGCTCACGTCGCGTTTGTCTACTTGCTTTATGAATGTGGATTGCAGCGAGAGAGGCGAGGCTGCTCGCCTAGCACGGTTGTCCCGCGAAACGAATCTTGCCAAAGATTTTGATGCACGTTCGGCCAGCTCCGGCGCCATCCCCTTTGCCGCTGCGCGCCCGGGTAGTTATCGCCGGCGCTATTTGTTTCGCGTGCGTCAAGACGCCGCCCGAATCATTGCTCGCGCTGTCCGCTGCGATTGCCGATTGGGCATCCATCGTACTGGCGGCGCTGCCGTATGTCGTTTTTGGTGCGCTCGCCGCAACGCTCACACGCCTGTCCGCTTCTCGATGGCCCTCGCGTAGCCATAATGCCATCGCGGTGTTCGCGATTTTTAATCCAGGATGCGATTGCGCGCTCAACGGATTTGCCGGCGCACTCGCACGCGCGCACACGGCTTTGGCCGGCTTCGCGCTGACGTTTGCCGCCGCAGCATCGCCGGCCGCGCTTGCAGTAACCTACGCAGCGTTCGGCATGCACATGACCGCAACTCGCGCGGCCGGCGGCGCCATCGCCGCCGCACTCACCGCCGTGTCGTGGTCCATATTAGCGCAACCCGTACTAGGGCAAGCATCGCTTGCCCAGCGTCGTGATCGTACTGTACTAGGGCAAGCATCGCTTGCCCAGCGTCGTGGTCGTATTGTAGGAGGGCAAGCATCGCTTGCCCATTCTGCCCCTCGCGACATACTACGGCAAGCATCGCTTGCCCATTCTGCCCCTCGCGGCGTACTAGGGCAAGCATCGCTTGCCCAGCGTCGTGATCGTACTGTACTAGGGCAAGCATCGCTTGCCCATTCTGCCCCACGCGGCGTACTACGGCAAGCATCGCTTGCCCAGCGTCGTGATCGTGCTGTACGAGGGCAAGCATCGCTTGCCCAGCGTCGTGATCGTACTGTACTAGGGCAAGCATCGCTTGCCCATGCCGAACATCGCCCCGATCTACCCGGCGAACTGGCCGCTGCGCTGGCCGGCATCGCGTTCGCAGCCGCCGCGGCGGTCGCCGCAAAAATAATCGTTCCTGCCGCCGCTTTCGCCCACTTGTCGCCCGCGGGCGCCGCGCTTCTCGGCGCGCTTCTCTCGCCATGTTCGACCGCCGATCCGTTGCTCGCGGCCGCTCTCACGCAACATGCGCGAGCACAGATCTCATTCATGCTCGCGGCCCAGTGTCTGGACGTCCGCCAAATGCTACTCCTGCAGCGGCACTTCGGCACTGCGCGCATGACTGCCGCCGCAGGTAGCGCAGCGATCGCGTGCGTGCTGGCCACGATGTTCGCGTGAATGTTCGCGCGGCGCTCGCCTTTGCGGGCAGCGCGACGGCCGCGGCAGCGCTCGATGGCGCGGCCCGCGCGCTCACCGCGGCTCCGCCGGCACTCACGTTGTGCGCAGGCGTTGCGCTTATCGTCATCGCCTCCCAAGGCCTCGCAAGGCGAACGTTTGCGCTTGCGCTTCTTGGCGGCGCGTGCGCCGGACTGTGGTTGTCGAGCGCCGCGCCTTCCGGTCCGCGCGACGTCATCGCGCGCGCGCCGCGCGGTCACGTCGCGGCGGACCTCTTCGACGCGTTAGACGCGCTCGACGCCAACCCGGCGGCGTTCGACGCACGCACGATCACGGTCAGCGGCACGTGGACGCCGGCGAGCGCTCGCGGTGCCGCGTCTGTGTCGCGGCGAGTCATGTCGTGCTGCGCGGCGGACGCGGTTGATGTGGGATTCGACGTGGCGCCGAACGCCGCGGCGCACGTTCGGGCGGGCGCTTGGGTGGGCGTCTCCGGCCGCGTGCGAGTCCGGCTGCGCAACGGCGAGATGCGTTACGAACTCGGCGGCGCCGTGGTTGTGCCGGCGCCGCCGCGATGACGCAACGCTAACCTTGCTGCGGTGCGGCGAGCGATAGCGTCTCGCCGCCCTGCATGACGAATGTGGGCCGGGTCATCACGCTTATGTCGGCGATCGGATCGCCGCCTACCGCCATGATGTCTGCAAGCAGACCCGGTGCGATCCGGCCGCGATCGTTCACGCCGAGCAGCTCCGCGGCCGACGCCGTCGCCGACCGAAGTATGTCGACGGAGTCCATCCCCAGTCCGTGCAGAAGCTTGAAGTCTAAATTGTTCTGCCCGTGCGGAAACACGCCGGCGTCGGTTCCGTAGGCAAATTTCACGCCGATTGCCAGCGCGCGATGGACGCCGTCGTTGCGCAGCGCGGTCATCGTCTTCGCCTTGTCAAGGCTATCCTGTGGGATATGGTTGGGGTTGCCCGGCTGGTTTATGGAATCGAGCGCCCATATCGTGGGGACGAGGAATGTGCCGCGATCCTTCATATTCTTCGCGGTCTTCTCGCTCACGCCGGTGCAGTGGTCGATGGAATCGCAGCCTCCGTCCACCGCGAGCGCGATGCCGGGATCTCCGTGGCAATGGGCGCTGACTTTTCGTTGGAATTTGTGCGCTTCTTCGGTCGTGGCTTGGATCTCATCGAGATCCATCTGCGGCAGATTCCACGTGTCGCCGTACGAGAGCACGCCGCCGGTCGCCAAAATCTTGATGAGGTCGACGTGGCGTTTCACGTTCTCGCGGACGACTTCGCGGAAACCGTATGGCCCCACGGCGACGCCATTCGGACGGTCCACGTGCACATCGGCTGGAAGATCGTTCATGTCGCCGTGTCCGCCGGTGATGGTGAGCGGCACGCCGGCCACGAGCATGCGCGGCCCCGGAATCTCGCCGCGCGCGATGGAGTCGCGCATGGCGATGTCGATCCCGCTGCCGCCGCCCACATCGCGGATCGTCGTGAAACCATTGCGCAGCATGCCCGCGGCGTTTTTGATGCTGAAGATCGCCGCTTCCGCCACGCTGTCGCCGGTTTCGCCGGCCACGCCGAACCCGTCGAGATAGATCGACGTGGTTGCGCGCGCGGCGACGTGCGTGTGGCAGTCGATCAGCCCCGGCATGAGCGTCGCGTTGCCGAGCTCGACGACGTGCGCGCCCGATCCGGCATCGCCGGCCATCATCGACACGATGCGCGTGCCTTTGATCACGACAACGCCGGGTGTGTGCATCGTGGTCCCGTCGAACAGGCGCGCCGCGCGGATGAGCATCGTGCCGCCGGTCGCGGCGGCGGCGATGAGCGGCGTCAAGAACATGCTGCTCGAGAGCGCGCCGATGCCCGCAAGAAATGAACGCCTTCCGAAGAGTGACGCCGCTCGATCGTGCAGGTCGGATGAATAGGGCGCGTGCGGACAACGGCAATCGAAGTGCGGCGGCGATGTGCGGTTTGTCACTTTGCAATCTCCCGGCACTAATCCAAGCTGATATGTGCGCCCGATGCGCAGGTAATCGAACGGGGCTTCCCGCAGTCGGTGATGCAATCATCCGCGTCGGTTCACACTGCGGTGCAGAACCTATAAGGTAGAATCGTGCGTCTCTTTCGTGTCCACCGCGACTATTCCGAATCCGCCGACGGGTTCTCGTACGACATCGTCGCGGCGCACACGTGGACACTGCCCGGCGTGCAAGATTGCCCGAAATGTTTTGAGACATGGGCTTCAAGCGTCGCGTATCCCGAAATCGACCTAAGCTCCCTGCCGGGCGAGGAGAGTTACCGCGCGCGGCGGCCGCAAACCCTTTACATCGTGCACCGGATGCGCGAAGCTTTGCGTCCGTTCGTCGCTGCGGGCACTTCGCTGCCGCCGGGCACCGAATTCGGACCGCTGATCGGTCATGGCAAAGGCACGTTCGGCGATTTCGGCTGGCCCCAATGGCCAGGCGTCATGCTCGTGCGGCCCGAGGCCGCGGCGCGGCTCGAAGCGGCCGGCATACGCGGATTGCGCACGGTGCCGGCTCGCATCTCGTATCGCGGCGGCGAAGATCCGAGGTTCCGTGAAGTAGCGTGCACGTATGAGGGCAGCATCGCAGACGACGCGTTGTCGCCGGGCGGTTCGCCCGCGTGCGTCGCGTGCGGCCATCGAAATCTCCCCAGTGGAAAGCGCACGCAGCTCGATCCGGCCTCGGTGAGCGGCGATGTCGACATCTTCCGAGGCATCGATCTCCCTTCGTGCATCTACGCTACTGAATCGTTTGTCAATGTCACGCGCTCGCTAGAGCTGACCGACATCGCATTCGAGGAAATAGCGTGGCGGCAGACTCCCGTCGAGCCGCGGGTCAGCTACCGGAAGTGACAGGTCTGGTCACCACGCCAATTATTTTGAGAGGGCACGTTCATGCGAGTTACCCGGTTTGCGTTAATCGGTTCATTGATCGCGGTCGCAATCGGATTGTCCGGTCAAGCCGCAACGGCTGAGGGCTCGGGTGGTGTGATTTTCTCACCCGCTTCATCGACCAAATTCGTGAACGTGCCCTTCCTCCCGAAGTGCATGGCGATCTCGATAAAGCAAGGAAACCCCACGAAGGGACCATTTGTCACCTTTGCGAGAATCGCGACCGGTTGCGTCGTTCCGTGGCACTGGCACACCGCTAACGTGGAGCTTTATTTCGTTAGCGGTACTGGAACTCACGAGCTGCAGGCAGGACACATCGTCGCACAGGTGCACCCCGGCGATTTTTTCTACCTACCGGCAAAGTCGATCCATTCGTTTCGTTGCACGTCGACTTGTCTCGTCTACAATGTTTCGGATCGTCCTGACATCATCCATTGGGTGGACCGGAACGGGAATGTCGTCTCGCAGGCTGACGCGTTGGTGCTGAACGAGGGCCCGTAGGGCCGCCGACGATACTTGATGACGTTAAGGCGACGCTGTTTTCACGAATATCGCGGCCCGTTTCCGTAGACGATCAAAACGGCACAGCCGCTAGTGCAAGAAGTACCGCCGCGACGCGAAGATCAGCGAGATGCCGGCGGATTTTGCCGCGGCGATGACTTCGGGATCGCGCACCGAGCCCTTCGGGGCGACCACCGCGACGATGCCGGCACGGGCAGCCGCTTCCAAGCCATCGGCGAACGGAAAAAATCCATCGGTCGCGAGCGTCGCTCCGCGCACGGCATCCCCTGCGCGAGCACATGCGAGCTCGACTGCGGCCACTCGGTTCGTCTGCCCTCCGCAAACGCCCAACGTCACTTCGTCCTTGACGACGACGGCCGCGTTGGACCTGACTTGCCGCACTGCTGCAAAACCGAACAGTAGATCTCGCCACGCAAGCGGCGATGGATAGCGGTCGGACACAAGAGTCCATTCATCCGGCGGCGCGGCCGGATCGGGCAATTCCATCAGCACGCCGCCGAGCGCCGAGCGGATCTTCACCGCATCCATGAGCGCAGCGGGTAGTCCAGCGTCGAACTGCAGCACGCGCAGATTTTTCTTGCGCTGCAGACGTTCGAGCGCGGCAGGCGTGTATGCCGGCGCCGAAACGACCTCCAAGAATCGAGACGCCAACACTTCGGCGGTTTCTTCGTCGACTTGTGCGCTGCAGGCGACGATGCCGCCGAACGCCGAGATAGGATCGGCGCCGAGCGAGGCGGTGACGGCATCGAGCGCGCTGTCGCGCGCGGCGAGTCCGCAAGGAACGGTGTGCTTGACGATGGCTGCTGTCACGCCGCGCCGCGCGGGCCCCGCCGGAAATCCGACGGGCTCTTCAATCGGCGCGAGAAGCCGGAGACATGCATCCACATCGAGGAGATTGTTGTACGACAGCGTCTTGCCCCAAAGCTGCGTGGGCTGGGGAACGCCGGCCGGCGCGACGTAGAACGCTGCGCGCGACTGCGGATTTTCGCCGTAGCGCAAGCTGGCCGCGCGCGGCAGATCGATGCGCAGCATGGCCGGCAAATCGTCCGGCCCTTCGGCGGCCGCGAAGTACGCCGCAATCGCCGCATCGTATTGTTCGCAACGGGCGAAGGCGGCCGCAGCCCATACGCGACGCTCGCTCGCGGTGGGTCCGCCGCGTTCGAGCGCGGCGACGTAGCTTGCATATTGCACGGGATCGACGAGCACGGCAACGTGCGCATAATTCTTCGCGGCCGCGCGCAGCAGCGTCACGCCGCCGATGTCGATCTTCTCGACGGCGTCCGCTTCGGACGCGCCTTTTCCTGAGACGGTCTGCTCGAACGGATACAGGTTCACGACGACCAGATCGAACGTGGGAATCTCGTACTTTTCCAGATCCTCGAGATGCTGCGGCCGGTCCCGGTCGGCTAGAATGCCCGCGAAGACTTTCGGGTGCAGCGTCTTGACGCGTCCGTCGAGCAACGGGGGAAACCCCGTCAGTATGCCGACGTCTTCGCACGGCAGCCCCGCGTCGCGCAGCGCGGCCGTCGTCCCCGACGTGCCGAAAAGCGCGAACCCGCGGCTGCGCAGACTTGCGGCGAGCGTTACAAGTCCGGTGCGGTCCGAGACGGACAGCAAGGCGGCAGGTCCGGCCACGCTCTTTAGGCCCCGATCTTCTCCAGCGCAAGCGACAGCACGCTCGATGCGCCCGGCTCGCCCATCGTGATGCCGTACAGACGATCGGCCAACGTCATCGTGGCTTTGTTGTGGGTGATGATGATCGTCTGCGCAGATCGCGCGACGTCCATGAGGGCGCCGCCGAACCGGCCGACGTTGGCTTCGTCCAGCGCTGCATCGATTTCGTCGAAGATGTAGAACGGACTCGGCCGCACACGCAAGATGGCGAAGATGAGCGCGACGGCGGTCATGGCGCGTTCGCCGCCGGACAGCAGATTGAGGCTCTGCATCTTCTTTCCGGGCGGCTGCGCGGCGATCTCGATCCCGGCCTGCGTGGGGTCGCTCGCTTCGGCCAGCCAGATCTTGCCGACGCCGCCGCTGAAGAGGCGCGCAAATGTCTCGCCGAACTCGACGGCGATCTTCTCGAAGGTGGCGTTGAACTGCCGGACGGATTCCGCGTCGATATCGGCGATGACGGCGAGCACGCTCGCGCGGGCCGCCTGCAGATCTGCGAGCTGTTGGCGGAGGAATTCGCGCCGGTCGAGCAGCGCGGTTTGATCCTCGGACGCGCTGAGATTGACGTTTCCGAGACGGCCGAGCTCTTCGCGCAGCCGCCGGATATCGTCATCGGCGTCGCCCTCGAAGCCGGCATAACGTGCGGCGACCTCATCGCACTCCGCCTGCGTGGCCGGGTTTTGCGCGAACGACGATGCGAGCATCGACATCTCCGCATCGATCTCGGCCAGGCGGATGCGGTGGCGCTCCAATTCTAACGACCGCGCCTGCCGTTGCGCGGACTGCGAGTTCAGGCGCTCCTCAAGCGATCGCGCGCGCGCGCTGAGCTCATCGCGTTTGGCGCGAAGCTCGTCCGCCTCGGCTTGGACCGCATTCAAAGCGGTGTCCGATTCCGCCCGAGCGGCGCCGATGGATTCGAGGTCCTCTCGACCGCGCTCGCGTTCGTCGCGAGCACCGGCGAGCGCTGCGATTCGCTCTTCGCGCGTTTTCCGCGACGCGACGACCCGGCTTCGCGCCGCCTCGACGTCGTCTCCGGCCTGAGCAACGCGTTCCACGAGCGCTGCGGCATCGGCGGCGGCCATGCGGTGCGCGTCGCGCAGCGAGCTCAAGCTGCGCTGCAAATCGTCTGCATGCGAAGCGGCGGTGGCCCGCTCGTGTTCGAGCGTGCTCGCGGTGTCGCGGCTTTCAAGGGCAAGCGCCGCATGCCGGTCTGCAGCCCCAGCCGCCGTGTGGAGATCCGCAACCGCGGTTGCAAGTTCGCGGGTCAGCGCGTCGATGCGAAGCGCGAATTGTGTGGCGTCGTCCAGCGCGCGCTCGAGCTCGGCGTAGTCGTCTCTGCGTTGCAGTTGCGCGTCGACGCGGCGCTTGGACGATTCTTCGACGACGGTGGCTGCCGCTGCGACCGACACTCGCGCGGCGTCGAAAACGGCTTCCGCACTTTGCACGTCTGCGTCGGCCGCCGCGGCATCGCGACCAAGCGATGTCAGCGCAGCGCGGCGTGCGAGCGGTCCGGTGTCGGCGTCTCCCTTGCCGCCCGTGATCGACGCGTTTCGAACCACTTCGCCGCCCAACGTCACGATGGTGGCCGGCAGCAGCGACGGCGCGAGTTTCAGCGCGGTATCGAGCGCATCGACGACGACGACATCGCGCAACAGGTGATCGACGGCTCCGCGAACTTCATCGGCGCATGAGACCAGCTCGCTGGCGCGGCCGACGAATCCACTCGCGGCGGAGACGTCGCGCACGAGCGGGAGTGCGACCTGGCGCGCGAGGTCGAGCGGCAGAAACGTGGCGCGGCCGCTTTTCGTCGTGTCCAGCATCGCGATGGCGGCTTGTGCATCCGCGGCGGTGCGCGTGACGACGTCGTGCACGCGGCCGCCGAGCGCGATGTCGATCGCCGCGGCAAAACGGCCGTCGACTTGGATGAGGTCCGAGATGATGCCGACCACGCCGTCGAGGCGTTCGGCCGCATGCTCGGCGACCACGGCCTTCACGCCGGCCGGCACGCCGATGCCGTGCTCCTCGATTTCTCGCAAAGCCGAAAGACGGGCGTTGATCCCGATGACTTTGGATCGCGCCCCTTCCAGAGCGGCACGTGCCCGTTCCATAACAGCTTCAGCTTCTTCGCGTGCGCTCGAGGCTGCGGCGGCTTCGGCTGTGAGGCGCTCGATCGCGCCGTCAAGGTCGGCCACGGCGGAGGCGAGGCTGCGCGCGCGCGAAGTTTCGGTTTCGGCCTTTGCGCTTGCGGTTCGCAGGTCTGCTTCGACCTGAGCGCCGGTCTGCGCGACGCGCTCGCGATCCGTGCGCGCGGCGACCGACGCCGCTTCACTTTCGGCGGCCGCCGCTGCTGCTTGCGCACGACGGTCTTCAACCGCACGCAGTGCGGCGTACGCGGCCTCCCAGCGGCCGGACCCTTCCGCCTCGGCGAGCGCGGCCGCTTCTGCGGCTCGCAACGCCGCATCGCGCTGTTCGCGTGCGGCGGAGAGCTCGCCGCCCAAAGTTTCCACAAGAGTCTCGGCGTCGGCGACATCGCGCGTCGCCGTTTCGACCTCGGTGGCGAATGCGACGCAACGCCGGTCGTTTTCTTCCGAGCGTGCCTGCGCGCCGGCTTGCGCCGTGGCGAGTTCTTGGACGGCTTGAGCGGCGCTCGAGCGCGCTGCGTTGCGCTCGTCGAGGGCGATGGTGGCCTGATATTCGTCGTAACGCGCCTTGGAGGCATCCGCTTGCAGCGTGGCCGTCTGCGCATCCGCCGCGGCGCGTTCGGCTTCTTCAACGCCGAGCACGCCGACAAGTCCGGCGCGTTCGTCGCGCCTCTGCGCGGTCTTGCGGACGTACGAGACGATTTCGAGATCGCGCAGCCTGCCGGTGACCTTCCGGTAGCGCTTGGCGCGGCGAACGGCCTGTTCCATGGCGGGAACTTGCTGCTCCAACTCGACGATCACGTCGTTGATGCGCACCGCATTGGTATCGGTCTGTTCCAGACGGCGCTGCGCCTCACGCTTGCGCGCCTGATATTTGCTCGTGCCCGCCGCTTCTTCAAAAACCTCGCGCCGCGACTCCGGTTTGGCCGACAGGATCGCGTCGATCTGACCTTGCGAGATTATGGCGGACGCATCGGGGCCAAGACCGGTGCCGAGAAGCAGATCCATGACGTCGCGGAGCCGGACTTGCGTTCTATTGAGGAAATATTCGCCATCGCCGCTGCGGTAGACGCGCCGCGTGACGGCGACTTCGTTGTACGGCGTGGCGAGCGCACCGTCGGCGTTGTCGAAGGTCAGGGTGACTTCGGCCATTCCAAGCGCGCGGCGCCGGCTGTTGCCGGCGAAGATGACCTCGTCCATGCGCGCGCCGCGCAATTGTTTCGCGCTCTGCTCGCCCAACACCCAACGCACGGCATCGACGAAATTCGATTTGCCCGAACCGTTGGGGCCGACGATCGCTGAAATGCCGGGTTCGAAAACCAAGCGCGTGCGGTCCGCAAACGTCTTGAAACCGAAAATATCGATGCTCTTGAGGTAGATGAACGGGCTCCTTCCTCAGCGGCGCAATCGGTGAAGCGCGTCCGCGGCTGCCGCGGCTTGCGCCAACTTCTTCGTCGGACCTGCGCCGGTTCCCAGCAAGTCGCTGCCCAAGAAAACGGAAATGGAGAATGTCCGCGCGTGCGCCGGTCCTGCTTCCGAAGTGACGGCGTATGCCGGCGCCCGTTTGAAGCGGCCTTGCAAGAGCTCTTGCAGCGCGGTCTTCGGATCCGCCGCCGCATCCTCGTCAGCGTGCGCGAGATGCTCGCGCATCACGAACTTGCTCGCTGCGGTGAAGCCTTCCGCGAGGAAGACCGCGCCGATGACGGCTTCAGCAGTCGCCGCGAGAATCGACGGCCGGCGCTCGCCGTGCGCCGCAGCTTCGCCCTTGCCGAGCAAGAGAAGCGGTCCCACATCCCATCGTTGTGCCGTCGCGGCGAGAGCGGCCCGCGACACCAACGCGGCTCGCCGGCGCGACAGTTCGCCTTCGGATTCCTTTGGATGACGACGAAAGAGATAGTCCGCGACAGCCGCCCCGACCACCGCATCGCCGAGAAACTCAAGCCGCTCGTTTGAGGCCGGCCGAGGACTCGCCGCTGGCTTGGCGCGGCCGCCTTCATGTGCGAACGAATCGTGTGTCAGCGCTTCGTCGAGCAGTCGCCACTCGTCGGTCGCGGCCGCCTTGAGCCGCAGCCGCACGCCGAACGCTCGCAAGGCACGGCGGCGGCCGATCGACTCCGACACGATGCTAGGCGGCGTACGTCCGGAAAACGAGCACGGCGTTGTGGCCGCCAAAGCCAAACGAGCTCGATAGTGCGACCTCCGGCGACGCCTTTCGCGCCACGTTGGGCACGCAATCGACGGGGCACTCGGGGTCCGGATCGGTGTAGTTGATCGTCGGCGGCAAGATTCCGTCGCGCAGCGTCAAGACGGTGCAAATGCCTTCGAGCGCGCCGGCGGCTCCTAGCGCATGGCCGAACATAGACTTGTTCGAACTCATCGGCAACGTTGGCGCGCGCGCACCGAAAACCGCGGCACATGCCTGCACCTCGGCGAGATCGCCGAGGCCGGTCGAGGTGGCGTGCGCGTTGATGTAGTCGACGTCGTCGGGGGAAGCATCCGCGTCGGCGATCGCCCGCTGCATGGCCATCCGCACGCCCCGTGCGGACGGATCGGGCGTGACGATGTGATAGGCGTCGGACGACTGCCCGTATCCGATGAGCTCCGCGTAGATATGCGCGCCGCGCGCTTTGGCGAACTCGAGCTCCTCAAGGATGAGCGCGCCGCCGCCTTCCGCCAAGACGAAACCGTCGCGGCCGCGGTCGAACGGCCGGCTCGCGGCGGCCGGATCGTCGTTGCGCGTGGACATGGCTTTCATCGAGCAAAATCCGGCGACCGCCAGCGGGGTTATGGCCGCTTCCGATCCGCCGGACACGATGACGTCGACGTCGCCGTTCGCGATCATGCGATAGGCATCGCCGATGGCGTTGTTCGAGGATGCGCACGCTGAGACCGTGGTCTGCGTAGGCCCGTGGACGCCAAGCGCGATGGAGATCTGGCCGGGAGCGCTATTGCCCATCAGCATTGGAATGAAGAACGGGGAGACGCGATCGGGCCCGCGTTCGAGCAAGATCCTGTGCTGATCCTCGAGCGTGAGGATGCCGCCGATCCCCGACGCGAAGATGACGCCGATCCGGTCGCGATTGTCGTCGGTGATGACGAGTTTGGCATCGGCCACAGCCTGTTTCGCTGCGACGAACGCGAACTGCGCGAAGCGGTCCATGCGCCGCGCCTCTTTTTTGCCGATCAACTCGCCGGGTTCGAAGCCGCGCACTTCGGCGGCTATGCGCGTCGGCATGGCGCTCGCATCGAACAACGTGATCGCGCGGACGCCGCTCTTGCCGGCGAGGACGTTCGCCCAAAATTCCGGAACGTTGTTGCCGAGAGGGGTCACTGCGCCGAGGCCCGTGACGACGACGCGTCTTGATGAAGGCATACGTTGGGATTAATCGGCGTCGGTCGCGCGCGGTTCCTGCACCGGAGTGAGTGCGCGCGACGTCGATGACGACATCGCGTGGGCTTGCACGCGATGATCGCGCATCGGCATCTACGCTAATGTGTGTCGCACCACTTGCCGATGGTGAAAGGGAGGACGCTTTTTCGGACAGAAGCGTCCGCGAGTGGACCCAAACAAGTCTCCGCACTCTCCGTCCGCAGGCGATAAGCGCTGAAGCCTCAAGGCCGATAGCGCAAGATGCAAGAGGCGTACAGAAACGCCCCGCACGCGATGGAAGACCCAGGGGGGAGGTGACCACATCATGGCCACAAAGAAGAAGGCAAAGAAGCCCGCGAAGAAGGCAGCGAAGAAGAAGAAATAACCGCACATTTGCGGCTATTTCAATCGTTTAGCATACGAGGGGTGTCGCGGCGCGACGCCCTTTCTTTATTCTACGACGCCGCCAAATTCGACATATTGCGAACGAGCCGCCGTTGCTTCATCGCTTCGCTCGGCAACCGCACGGCAGATGCAAGCCGCAGAGCCGCCAAAATGCGGATCACGACCCACGTCTGATCAAATTCGAACCAGCGCATGCCATGACGAGCCGAGAACGGAAACGCGTGATGGTTGTTGTGCCAACCTTCGCCCCACGCGAGGAGGCCGACCCACCAGCAGTTCGTCGACTTGTCGGTCGTCAGATAGGTGCGATACCCGAACCGGTGAGACGCGCTGTTCACGAGCCACGTGATGTGGTAGACGGCGACGAGCCGGACGAAGATGCCCCACACGAGCCACGGCAATCCGCCGATCGCGAAGAGCGCGACGCCGAGCGCGACCTGCAGCCACACGGACCGCGCCTCGAGAAACCGCAAGAACGGGTCTTGCAGAAGATCGGCGGCATAGCGGGATTTTTCTTCTCGCGACGGCCGTGCTTCGTTCGGCTGATAGAGCCATTGCATGTGCGTCCAGAGCAACCCGCGCCGCGCGTCGTGAGGATCACCGTCTTTGTCGGAGTGCGCGTGATGGATGCGATGCGTCGCGACCCAACTGATCGGCCCGCCTTGGAGCGCCAACGAGCCGAACAGCGCCATGGCGTACTCGATCGGTTTTGCAAGCACGAGGCTTCGGTGCGTCAACGTCCGGTGAAAGCACAACGACACGCCGATGCCGCCGGTGATATACCATAAAGCGAACATCACCGCGACGGCGGACCAACTGAAACTACCCGGCACGAACACCAGCAGCGCGCCCAAGTTGACGGTCCAAAGGCCGATCATTATCGGCCAATTCGTGGTTTTCATAAATGCATGGTGATTTTCTAGCGGCCCGGACAGGCGGACTCGCGGTCAGGCTCATATGAGATTTAATCCTCCGCACGATCATTACCTAGCCGCCGCCGGTAGTACGTACGAATAGTGCCCCATTCTGGATAGCAAAAAAAACGGCGCCTCTGTTTAGAAGCAGCCGCCTATCTTGCCGGTCCCCGCTTATCGCGGATCATCCGCGATCAAGGGCCAGTTTCTATTCCAATCTGGTTGACGTTTTTTTCGGCAAACCAGATGTTGTTGTCGGGACCGGCCGCGATGCCGTTCACGCCGCTCGCTGCAGTCGGCACCGCGAATTCGGTTACGACGCCCGCGGTGGTTATCTGCGCTATCTTATTGACCGTGGGTTCGGTGAACCACAACGCAGGGGCGCCGCTAGTAGGACCGGCGTTGATCCTGGCCGGGCCCGCATTCGGAGTTGTTGTGTTGAAGGTGGTTATCACGCCTAGGGGCGTGATCTGCCCTATCATACTAGGCCCGGATTCCGTGAACCAAACGTTCCCATCGGGACCTGTGGCGATGCCTTCAGGCCTGCTGTTCATCGCGAGCGCGAACTCTTGAAAATGGCCACTGAGGCGGCCGATCTTGTTCGCCGTATTTTCCGTGAACCAGAGCGCGCCGTCCGAACCGACCGTGATATACCCCGGATGCGAATGAGGCGTGGGAATCGCGTAGCCGGTGATGTTTCCGGTTGTAGGCGAGATGCTCGCGATACGATTGGCGTCGAGCTCGGTGAACCAGAGAAGGCCCCCGGGCCCGCTGACGATGCCGATGGGATCGGACTTCGGAAGATTCAACGGAAATTCTGTGATGACGCCGGCCGGGGTGATTTTCCCAATTTTATTGCCGATGGATTCGGTGAACCACAGATTTCCATCCGGACCGGCCGTTATTTGCACGGGCCGCGCGAGTGCCGTGGCGATATGGAAATGTTTGATCTTGTGTGTCGTCACGTTGACGACGCCTATGCTGTTCCGGAAGTATTCCGTGAACCAGATATTCCCGTCGGGCCCTGTGGTGATGGCAGTTGGACCACTGCTCGGTTGGGGAACGGGCAGCTCGGTGATCGCCGTGGCGATCAACGGGTGTAGGCCTCGCGCCGTCGTGGCCGGTTGTGAGCCGCCAAAATTGTTCGTGGGTAGAACGGATTTTCCGCCGCATCCAGCCAGCACGAGCATGCTGGCGGCAAGTATGATGAGTCCGTATTTCATATGAAGCGACTTTCACCTCGAGTGATTCGGCCATGATGGACCTTGATGATAACATCGTCCTGGGCCAACTACTATGCCCAAAATACCCAACGTGCGATTGCGCAATCCGAGAAGCAAAGCAAGCGCACCGCTTGCAAAGCAGCCTTCATCTCGCGTTCAGCTCGACCAACCCATTGCGCCTAACAGTATCCCGTGATTTTTCCCCGGCGCGTTGAAATCGTAGATTCGCAACGCCGACCAATCGAATCTAACGTTTATCTCTTCGAGCGATTGCGGCTCGATCGACTCATAGACTTGGATGACAAAGAGGATCTTGTTTCTTTCGAATATGCTTTCGGTGAGATCGATTATGTCGCTGACCGGAGGTTGGGTGCGTCGGAGGTCCAGCCCCGAATCGTCGCGCAGCGCGTCTCCCGACGGCGGCGCGAGGAAGACGACGATCGACTCGTCGGGCGAAACGACGAGCCGTTTGAGCCCGCTTTCGTAATCCTCGTGCTCGACGTCGATGCCCGCGCCGATTGGGGCGACATTCTTGCTGGTTATCGCGAAGACGTCGTCGTCCAGCTCAAATCCGATCGCCCTCGTCGCGAACACGTTGCGCACGATCCAATATAACGTATTGGCCGATCCTGCGAAGAGATCGATGACCATGCACGCGGATGTCGAGGTCGCGGTCTTGGCCGCGGCGGCCACATCTTTTCTGATCCGGTCGGCCAGCCTATCACGCGTGCATTCGACCGCGGTTCTCGCCAACTGCCTGCCTCGAGCATTCCAGTCCGCCGGTCTTAG
Organism: Candidatus Eremiobacteraceae bacterium; assembly: GCA_036511855.1. Taxonomy (NCBI): domain Bacteria; kingdom Bacillati; phylum Vulcanimicrobiota; class Vulcanimicrobiia; order Candidatus Eremiobacterales; family Candidatus Eremiobacteraceae; species Candidatus Eremiobacteraceae bacterium. The sequence continues at coordinate 139,090 of DATCBN010000004.1, forward strand.
CCCGTAGATGCACAGATACTCGGCGTCCGCAAAACTTTCCACTCCATAGCCCCATTTGCGATTCCCCGGTCCATCCGACGTCACAAGTAGCGTGCCCCAGCGATGGAGTTATCGGGCAGTAGATGCGCAACGCAATCGTCTCCGACATCCACGGAAACCGCACGGCTTTGAAGCGGTGTTGGCGGACTTGAAGCAGACTTCTCCTGATCTGATCTTCCACGGCGGTGATCTCGCCAACTCGGGATCGAGCCCGGTCGAAATCGTCGACCGCATTCGCGATCTGGGTTGGCGCGGCGTGGTGGGCAACGCCGGCTAGATGCTATATGCACCCGAATTGCTGACCGCGATTGCGGATCAAGCGCCTGCGATGCAGCCGTTCCGTGCCGCAATCCAGGCAATCGCAGTTGCCACGCGCGAAGCGCTCGGAGAAGAGCACCTAGCTTGGTTGCGTGCCTTACCGCACAAGCAAACGCACGGCCCCATTGCGCTTCTTCACGCAAGCCCCGATAGTTTTTGGCTCGCACCCGCACACTATGTGGTCGATGCCGAACTAGAAGCGGCATTCGCACCGCTGAAGAAGCCCGGCGGTATACGCCCACATACATCGTGCGTTCATCCGGCGTTTGCCGAACATGACCGTCGCGAATTCCCGTAGCGTCAGTCTCTCATACGATGGCGATCGGCGCGCAGCATACTTATTATTGGATGATTCGACGCCGACGATCCGGCGCGTCGAGTACGATTTCGACCGCGACTGCAGGACTCTTTCAGCGTGCGGATATCCACACGCTAATTGGATCGCGAAAATCCTCGATAGCGCGCCTCAACAACGTCCCTAGGTCTTTCGAATAACGCGCTTCATATGGAATCGCCCTCGTGATGCGCATTACAGGATGGGTCTTTTAGGCATGGTAATGGGCCCAGGACGAATGTTACGATGACAACTCAAATGAGCGCTCGTCTAGACGGAGTCGCAATTGAATTCTATGAGAAATGTGTTCATCGCAATCGCCGCTGGAGCTCTGCTTATCGCAGGGTGCGGCGTCAAGTCCGTGATTCCCGCCGGCAATTTCGCGGGATCTCCGAACGGCATCAACGGACGCAGCGTCCACACTGCGGCCATGACCATCACAGAAACGCCGGTTCCGCAAGCGAGTAGCGGTCCGACTGGAATCGTCACCGGACCCGACGGCAATATTTGGTTCACGGAATATTTCAAGAACAGCATCGCCGTCTTCAACGTCACGACGAGCAAGATCAAGCACTTTCATATCACGACGGCCAACGCGCGGCCGGCCGGAATCACTGTTGGCCCGGACGGAAATCTGTGGTTTACAGAATCGATCGGCAACAAGATCGGTAAGATCACGCCGGCAGGTGTGATCACTGAGTTCCCGATCAATATACCGAAATCGGATCCCATCGGCATCACGACAGGAGCCGACGGCAATCTGTGGTTCACCGAGCTCGACGGTAACCGGATCGTCAGCATTTCACCGACAACCGGAAACCTCACCGGCTTCCTCGTGCCGACGCCGCGCTCTCACCCGGCATTTATCACGCTCGGCCCGGACGGCGCGCTCTGGTTCACCGAAAATACCGCCGGTAAGATCGGCCGTCTGAACGGTCACTTCACGGAGTTCGCGCTTCCGATAGGAAGCAATCCTGAAGGCATCGTCACTGGTCCCGACGGGAACCTGTGGTTCACCGATGATGCGCTGAGCCAAGTCGACAAGATGACGACAGCCGGCGCGGTGACCACGTATCCCACGCTTACCGCCGCCGCTGTGCCGAGCAGAATCACCGTCGGTCCGTCGGACCTCGGCCCCGCGGCGCTCTGGTTCACGGAATCAGGCGCCAACAACATCGCAGAGGTCACAACTGCAGGCGTCGTGTCGGAATTCCCAGCTCCGACCCCGGCGAGCGGACTCACCGGTATCACGCTTGGACCCAACAACACGGTCTGGTTCACCGAACACATCGCAAATAAGATCGGGACGGTTGCGGGCATCTAACGCTCGAAATACTCGTCCACGCATCGAAGCGGCCGCGAGCGATCACCCCTAGGGGTGGTCGCTCGCGGCGTTCACAGGGGTTCTTCATTTTGTGTCGGAACGGCGACGCGATGTCGCGCACCCGTCGTAGTTAGGCGAACACACCGATCATCGTCGGCTTCTGTCTGCTGCTCGGCGGTTGCACGGGAAAAAGCGTGCCGGCGGCCATCAACAGATTGGGACTCGCGTCGACCGCCCCAATCACCGCCGTCAGTCTCGGACGTGACGGCAGGGTCTGTTTTGCGATCGCGCATAATGGGCCCGGTCCCGGCGTCTCCTACGGTCAGGGAATCGGCGATCTCGGCGTCGATGCCTATCGAGGCGTGTGGGTGACGATGCCGTGCACCGCGTTTGGTTCGCGGTGCGGCGCCGGATACGCACGTTTCGGCGGCGACTACGGTCCGCTGCACAAGATCCATCCTTTGGGAAAAGCCGATGGCGTGCCGCTCGGCATCGCGATGATGGCAAACGGCGGCGTGTGGATCGCCGAACAAAACACAAACGCGGTCGTCTCCGTTACGCCGGGCGACAAAGCAACTGTCGTCACCGCCCCCCGACCGGGCGTTCAAACCGGTTGGAGCGGAAGCCGACGGCCACGGCGGTGCCTTACTCGCAGGAGAGGAACACGGCAAGATCCTCGACGGCGATAATCGCGGCCGGATCCGCACGTACGTATTGCCGGCCCGAGACTCGCAGATCTCATCGGTCAAAGTGGGTCGCGATGGGACCATTTGAGTTCACTTTGGCGTAATATGTGCGGCCCGGGAATCGCGGTTAATGCAGTTCGCGTTGCGGGACGAAGGCCGGTTTCGGAGCGCTTATCTCCTATCCCCTCGCATATTTGACCCATTCGGGCGCCTTTGATATACTACCGAAGCTGTTTGAATCATCTGAATCAACCGTCGTCCCGAATGACAGACCGGAGAACCTAGTGTCTTTTCTGATCGATCTTCAACGCTTCGCCCACAAAAAGGGCCTTGGATCTTCGCGCAACGGTCGCGACTCCAATTCGCAACGCCTCGGCGTGAAGAAATTCGGGGGCGAAAAAGTCGGTGCCGGCAACATCATCTTGCGCCAGCGCGGCACCAAATTCTACCCCGGCGCGAACGTCGGCATGGGTAAGGATAACACGCTGTTCGCGCTGGCCGCCGGCATCGTCAAATTCGCACGCCGCGGCCGCGACCAGCAGGTCGTGGCGGTCGCTGCCGACGTTTGATCATCGCCGCCCGGGCTGACGCAGCCGGGCTCGTCCGCTAGATGTTCGTCGACGAAGCTCACATCTCGGTTCGCTCCGGCAATGGCGGCAATGGCATCGTCGCCTTCCGGCGCGACAAATTCACGTCGCGCGGCGGACCGACAGGCGGCGACGGCGGCCGCGGCGGCTCCGTCTACTTACAAGCGGATTCGCAGCGCACGACGCTCATCGATTTCCGGCACAAGCGCATCTTCGCAGCCTCAAACGGCGAGGATGGCGCGGGCGACAATTGCCACGGCAAAGACGCCGAGGACATCATACTTCCGGTTCCCTGCGGCACGCTCGTGTATTCGAAAGGCGAATTGCTCGCCGATCTCAACGAACCGGGCGCGACGGCGTTGATCGCGCGCAGCGGCAAAGGCGGCCTGGGCAATCAACACTTCGCCACGCCGACGCGTCAGACGCCGCGTTTCGCGCAAAAAGGCGAGCCGGGCGAAGAGTTCGAGCTCGACCTTCAACTTAAACTGTTGGCCGATGCCGGCATCGTAGGCGCCCCTAACGCCGGCAAGTCCACCCTCCTCGCGTCGGTTTCCGCCGCCCGCCCGAAGATCGCCGACTATCCATTCACCACGTTGCAGCCGCAGCTCGGCGTTGTGCAGATCGACGTTGACGCGAGCTTCGTGTTGGTCGACGTTCCTGGTCTGATCGAAGGCGCCAGCCAAGGTGCCGGCCTCGGCGACAAATTTCTGCGCCACGTCGAACGAACACGCGTCTTGATCCACCTCGTTGACGGCGGGCTTCCGCCCGACGAGGCGCTCGCGCAAATGGCGATGATCGAGCACGAGTTGGCCGATTGGAGCCCGCTATTGCTGCGCAAACGGCGCATCGTCGCCGTTTCGAAACAAGATCTTCCCGATGCCGCCGAGACCCTGCGCGCGGTGCGCGAGAAGACCGGCGCTGAAGTGTTCGGCATTTCTGCGGCGAGCGGCTTAGGCATCAAGAGCCTGATGGGCGCCGCGTACGACGCCATCCTCACGGCGCGCACGGACGACCTCGAAACCGACGCCGGTGCCGTGCCGGTCCTTCATCCAAAAGCGAAAGCGCCGACGGCGGGTGTCAACGTGCTCAAAGAGGGCGCCGCGTACCGCATCGTCGGCACGAAGATCGAGCGCCTCGCGGCGATGACCGAGTTCGATTCGGAAGACGGCCGCGCTTACTTCGACCGCGTGCTGCAGCGCAGCGGCGCGCGCCGCAAGCTCGAAAAGCTCGGAGCGCAACCGGGCGATCGCGTTCGCGTCGGCACCGTCGAATACACGTTTTCGTAGCGACGTGCGCGAGATTCGCCGGACCGGCATACTCGGTGGCACCTTTGATCCCGTGCACGACGGGCATATTGCGATCGCGCGCGGGGTGCTTGAGGCCGCGCCGCTCGATCGTGTTCTGTTCATGCCCGTGGGCGCACCAGCGCATCGCGAAACGCATGCCTCCGCCGCCGACCGCGCAGAGATGGTGCGCCTGGCGCTTGAGGGCGTTGATTCGCGCTTGCAATTCGATGCGACCGCACTCGACCAACCCGCACCCGCTTATACCGTCGATACGCTTGCGCTCGCGCACAAGGCGTTTCCGGACGACTCGTTGTTTTTTATCGCCGGCGCGGATTCGCTCGCGCACAGCGCATGGCGCAGGCTTGACGAAGTGGCAACCGCGGTGGAGCGCTTCTACGTCGTGCCGAGGCGCGGAAGTTCTTGGGCAGACGTCGAGAGAGTGCTCGGTGACCTCAACCCAGCGTTGCGCGCGCGCTTCGTGCCGCTCGACCTCGCCGTAGACGACGTAAGCTCGAGCGAGATTCGGACTCGCGTCGCGGCAGGGCAATCGATCGATAATTTGGTGCCGCATCGCGTGGCACGCTACATAGATCGCCGGGGGCTTTATAAGTAGAGGCTAGTTGGTGCCGAAGGCGGGGAATGCGAACGTTCCCGTCGCAATCGGTCGAGTCGCTCGACGGGCGGCGGCAGCACCGAAACAACCTAGCAGCAAAATGCGGCACTGACCGACGATACGCAAGCGGTACTTGCGCGGCAATGGGTCGCGCGGCGATCTTTCGAACGGCACGGTTCCCATTATAATAGGACCAATGGTTCCCCACAATTCCGAACATGTGGTCGTAGCACCGGTCCGGGCAGGCGCAAGCGTCCTTCTCGGCCTTTCTGTGACGTACGGCACACCACTGCTCGTCATCGACGAGCTCACGCTGCGGGGCGCCATGCGGCGTTTCTCCACGGCGTTCGCTCGCGAAGGCTGGACGGCGTCGGTGACCTACGCCGGCAAAGCGCTGCTCGTCCGGGCGATCGCGCGCATCGCCAGCGAAGAAGGCTTGGCGCTCGACGTCTGCTCGCTCGGCGAATTCGAAACGGCCTTGCGGGCAGGTGTGCCGGCCGCCGATTGCATCGTGCATGGCTGTTGGAAGACCGCGGCCGAACTCGATGCCGCGATTTTGAACGGGGCCCGCCACGTCGTCGTCGATCACCGCGCGGAGATCGACGAATTGGGCGCGCGCGCGAAAGCGGCCGGCACGACCGCCGATGTCCTCGTGCGCGTCAATCCCGGCATCGCTGCGCACACGCACGAACTTATCCGGACCGGCGCGCCGGATTCGAAGTTCGGCTTCGTCTTGAGCGACGGGCAAGCGCTCGCAGCGGTGATGGCGGTCCTTGCTCATCCGAACTTGCGCTTCGCCGGTTTGCACTGTCACATCGGATCGCAGATCTCGGATCTCACGTCGTACGAAACCGAAGTCGACGAACTGCTCTCGTTCGCGCGCGATGTGCGACGGCACTGCGGCGCTCAATGCGAGGTCATCGACGTCGGCGGCGGCCTTGGCCTCGGCGCCGGCACGGCAGAGCTGACGCCCGAGAACTGGTCGGACGCGATCTTCAGCGCATTCGAACGTGGTCTCGCCGACGGCGAGCTTGCGCGCCCTCACATCTATGTCGAACCCGGCAGGGCGCTCGTGGCACAAGCCGGCACGACGCTGTACACGATCGGCGTCCGCAAGCGGTTGCCCGACGGCTGCGAGGCGCTCATCGTCGACGGCGGGATGTCCGACAATCCGCGACCTGCGCTCTACGCGGCTCGCTACGATGTGTCGATCGTCGGGCGCGAACACGAAGCGCCTGACGGTGAGTACACGATCTTCGGCCGGCACTGCGAAACCGACCGGCTTGTCGCGCGCGTACCATTGCCTGCGCCGCAAGCGGGCGATGTGCTTGCGGTAGCGGACACCGGCGCGTATACGTATTCGATGGCGAGCAACTACAACCGGTTTCCGCGGCCCGCGGTCGTGTTGGTCAACGAAGGACGCGCTCGGCTCATCGCACAACGCGAACCGCTCGAACACGTGCTGGATCTCGACGTCGATTGATGCGCTCGCTGCACGTGGCGGCCTGCGCCGCGGCGTCCGTTCTCTGCTGCGCGATCGCGAGCTGCTCGCTTGGCGGCGCGAATCCCGACAATGCCGGAGCGCTCGACGACATAGCGCACGGCAGGAGCGGCGCGGAGGTCACGGTGGACGGCGCGGTCGTCCGCGTGCTAACGACGCAGGACGGCGCGCAAGGCGCCCACGAGCGCTTCGTCGTCGCGGTGCGAGCGGGCAACGACGAGCAAGATGTCCTCGTAGCCGACAATATTTCGATCGGCCGCGCCGCGCCCATTCACCAAGGTGATACGGTGACGGTGCGGGGCGAACTTGCGATAGACCCGAGCGGACCTGTCATCCACTGGACGCACCACGACCCTCGCGGGCATCACGAATCCGGATTCGTGCGCGACAACGGTGTCCTCTATGACTGAGCGGCTCCGCGCGGTGAGCTTGGCATCGAGTTCGCCCCGAAGGCTAGCGTTGCTGCGCAGCGTCGGACTCGACGTCACCCTCTTGCGCAGCGAGTACGAAGAAGTCAACGAACTTGGTCCGGATGACGACCCTCGGGCGCTCGCGCTCCGTCACGCGGACGGCAAAGCGTCGGCGGCGCAAGCCGGCGGTCCGCCCGTTCTCGTAGCAGCCGACACGATCGTGGTCGTGGACGGTATATTGCTCGGCAAACCGCGCGACGAACCTGATGCGCGGCGCATGCTCGCGCTGCTCGCCGGCCGCGAACACGACGTCCACACCGCATTTGTCGTGCTCGACCGGTCGAACGGCTCGCGCGAACAAGGCGTCGAATCGGCGTGCGTACGCTTCGCCGCTCTCGACGATGAGCGGATCGCCCGCTACGTCGCCACCGGCGAGCCGATGGACAAAGCCGGCGCATACGGCATCCAAGGCAAAGGCGCGCTCAACGTCGTTTCCATCAAAGGCGATTTCTACGCCGTCATGGGCCTGCCGCTCGCCCGGCTCGACCAGGCTTTCGCAGCCCTTGGCTACGAATTGCTGTAGGACGAGATGAGCGGCTTTTTTGACCGCCTCTATGCGCGGTACGCGCCCGAGGTTGGCGTAGACTTGGGCACCGCAAATACACCTGTGTTCGTGCGCGGCGAAGGCGTGCGCTTTTCCGAACCCAGCATGGTCGCGATCGACACCGATACCGGCGAGATCATCACGGTCGGCGAAGGCGCGAAACAAATGCTCGGGCGTACGCCGCGCAACGTCACCGTGGTCCGGCCGATGCGCAACGGCGTCGTTTCCAACTTCACCTACACCGAGGCGCTGGTCCGGCGTCTGCTCGAGCGCGCGCTGCGCGGCCGGCCGCTCATCCCGCCTCGCGTCATGGTCGGCGTTCCCGGTTCGGCGACCGTCGTCGAAAAGAAAGCCGTCAAAGAAGCGGCGCTCGGCGCCGGCGCCGGCCGAGTTTATTTCGTCGAGCAAGCTATGGCTGCGGCGGTCGGGGCCGGCTTGCCGGTCCTCGAACCAAATGCGTCGGGCATCGCCGATATCGGCGGCGGCACCACCGAGGTCGCGGTCATCTCGCTCGGCGGCATCGTCGTCGGCAAGTCGCTCAAGCTCGGCGGCGACCGTCTCGATGACGCGATCATGGCGCACATCCGGGCGACGCGCGGGTTCATCATCGGCGAACGCAGCGCCGAACAATTGAAGATCGCGCTTGGCTATTACGGGCGGCCGCTCGGACGGGCAAGCGTCTCTGCGTTCGGTCAGAACGTGCGAACGCGCGGGCCGGGAACGCTCGAGGTTCGCGAGGAAGAGATTGGCGCGGCAATCGCAGAGCCGTTGGGCGAAATCGTCGATGCGATCCGCGCGGTCGTGGAGCAGACCCCGCCGGAACTCGTGCGCGATCTTTCCGAGCGCGGACTTGTGATCGCAGGCGGCGGATCGCAGATCGCCGGACTCGCGGAAACGCTCAGCCTCGTGCTCAGATTGCCGGTACGGCGAGCCGAGAACCCGTTGCTCTGCGTTGCGCTTGGCACGGGCGAGATTTTGCGCGATCGCCGCCTGTTCGACACGTTGTTCCCCGCGTCCGTCTCGCTGATCGGCAGGTGGTGGCGATTCCTTCGTTCTGGGATGAAAGAAAGCTCCTCGTTTTCCTCGCGTTGATCATCGTCGCGTCGGTTGCGATGCTGTTCGAGATCGATGCGGCCCGGCGCGGAGGTCAAAGCTTAGCGGACGAGATCGTCGGCACGGTGGTCACACCGATCGCGCGGGCGATAAACGGCATCGGTCAAGCCATCGGCTCCGAGGCGTACGTCGTCACGCACGCAGGCGTCATCACTGCCGAGAACGCGCGCCTCGCGCAAAAAGCGCGCGACCTTGCATCCGCCAACGAGCGGCTCAAAGCAAGAGGCGACGAAAACACCGAACTTCGGCGCATGCTCGGCGTCCGATTGGCCGCGCCGGCAAAAACGATCGAAGCCGACGTCGTGGGCTACGCGCCCGAAGCCGCGCGCAAAGAAATCGCGATCGACCGCGGCACGCGCGACGGCGTCGAACGCAACGACGTCGTCGTCAACGGCGAAGGATTGGTCGGGCATGTGGTGGACGCGGGCGCGCATCTTTCGCACGTGCTGCTCGTGATGGATCCGTCGAGCGCCGTTCCCGCGTTTCTCTTGCGCACGCATACGTGGGGCATCGTCTTCGGCAGCGGCCCGCACGCGCGGATGAAGTATATCGGCCAGGACGTCAAAGTGCTCGAAGGCGACAAGGTGGTCACCGGCCTCGGCGAGATCTATCCGGCAGGCATTCCTATCGGCGCGGTGCTGGAAGTCGACCGTAAGGACAACGCGCTCTATCAGGTCGCGGTGCTGCAGCCGGCGATCGACGTCACTTCGCTCGCGCACGTGCTGGTGCTGACCTCGAAGTGAGCACCTTCGATCCGGCGCGCGACGCCGATCGCCTCCGCATCGGTCCGAGCAGACAGCCGCGGACCGCGCGCGTCGACGCGGAGATCTCGGTCCCGCCGCGTTTTCCCGCCTTGCTCGCGATCGCGTTCGGTTGTGCTGTGCTACAATCCACCGTGCTCTCCGGCGTCGAATTTCGCGGCGCCCACGTGTCGCTTCTCACCGTGCTCGTCGTGTGGACCGGACTGCGATGCGGCGTCGTCACAGGCGGTTGGCTCGGCTTTTTCGCAGGCGTGTTCGCCGATGCGTTGGGTGGCGGCGGCGTAAACGTACTGGGATTGACGCTCGCGGGATTCGGCGCCGGATTGCTCGCCAATCGATTCTTTTGGGATTCGCTGCCGGTGTTCATCGGCGCCGTCGCGCTCGCGACGATCGTGCACACGCTGTTCGCATGGCTGATCTTGGCGCTCGCTTTCGGAGAACGCGGCGCGTTCACCAGCACGACGCACACGATGGCGTGGGCGGTCCTCATGAATTGTGCGGTCGCTGCGCTCTCGCTCGCGATCATCCGGACGTACGGCGTCGCGCGGACCGGCCGTTCATGAGATACGGCGGCGGACGGCCATTCGCGCCGGAGCCCACGACGTCGTCACGACGTGCGCGGATGTTCGCGTTCGGCGGCGGCATCGCGCTCGTGTTCGCGATCTTGATCTGGCAGCTCGCCGACGTCCAGTTGCGCGATGGCGGCCACTACTCCAGGCTTGCCGATCTCAATCAGCTCCGGACGATACCCGTTGCGGCGCCCCGAGGCGTGATCTACGATCGTCACGGTGTCGTCATCGCGCGCAACCGTCCGTCGTTCGTCGTCCAGATCGTGCCGATGCAGCTGTCGCAGCCTCAAGCCGAAATCCAAGAGCTCGCCGGCATCCTCGGCAAACCAGCGACGGAGATATGGAAGCGATTGCTTCACCAAAACGGCGTCGCGTACAAGTCTTTTGGCGATCTCGCAAGCGCCGTGCCGCTCGGGCCGATCAACGTCGCGGAGGACCTCAACCCTCAAGTGGTCGGGCGGTTCGCCGAACAGGCCGATCATCTGCCCGGGATGGCGGTCGAGCTCATACCGGTTCGTGACTATCCGTTCGGCACGATCGGTTCGCACATCGTCGGTTATGTCGGACAGATAACGGCAAGCGAATACGCCGAACGCAAAGGCAAAGGCTACGGCTCGAACGACGTCGTCGGCAAGGACGGCATCGAGTACCAATACGACCGGATGCTGCAAGGACAACGCGGCGGCCGGCGGATCAAAGTCAACTCCGCGGGCGAAGCTGTCGCCAACGTCGACGAGTTCGTCGCCGTGCCGGGCAACAGCCTCGACCTCACCATCGACTGGCGGCTGCAGCGCGCGGCCGAGACGGCCGTCGCGCAACAGCGCAGAGACATCACCAAACGCATCGGCCACGCGGTCGCGGGTGCGGCGATCGTGGAAGATCCGAACACGGGCGCCATTCTCGCGTTGGTCAGCCAGCCGAACGTCAACCCCAATGACTTCTCGACCGGCATCACCGAGGCGCGCTACGCGTCGTACTTGAGCGACCCGCTCAATCCGTTGTTCGACCGGGCCATCTCCGGGAAATATCCGACCGGGTCGACGTTCAAAATGATCAGCGGATCGGCGATACTCGCATCCGGTCTGATGACGCCGTCATCCACACGCTACTGCGGCGGCGCCTTCGATCTTAACGGGTATATCTTCAACGACGACGCGGCCGGCGGGCACGGCACGCTCGACGTGCGGACGGCGGTCGCCGAATCGTGCGACGTGTTCTTCTATCAAGTCGGCCATGCGCTCGGCATCGACCGGCTCGACAAGTATGCGTCGGCGTTCGGGATCGGCCAGAAGACCGGCGTCGACCTGCCAGGTGAGACCGAAGGCACGCTCCCGACGCCTGCGTGGAAGAAAAGAGTCGTCGGCGACGATTGGTACGGCGGCGACACCGTCAACATGGCGATCGGGCAAGGTTTTGTCGAAGCGTCGCCGATGCAGATGCTGCGGATCGCGTCGGCGATCGCCAACGATGGCCGGTTGTATTCACCGTACATCGTGGCCGACGTCCGCAACGCGCGCGGCAATATCGTGCATACGTTCACCCGGCCGGAACCGCGCACCGTGCCCGTGCCGTCGGAAGACCTGGCGGTGATTCGCGCGGGCATGTTGGGCGCGATCGAAGATGTCGGCGGCACCGCGCATAACGTTGAAATCCCAGGTTTCCACTATGCCGGAAAGACAGGCACGGCCGAGAATTCCGCGACGATCGACAATCCTCAAGGCTACAACCACACATGGTTCGTCTGTTTCGCGCCGTACGACAAACCGCAGATCGCCGTCGTCGTGTTCATGGATCGCACGAATGGATTCGGCGCGGTGAACGCAGCCCCGGTCGCGCAAGCGATCGTCGAAGCCTACTTCCATATCCGTCATGCCGGTCCGAGCGGCACGGGCCTCAGAGATTGACACATTCGCTTGCCCATTCGAAGAAGCGCCTCGCTAAATGAGCGTGATCCTGGCGCTGCTCTCCGCATTTGCATACGGCGCAGCGGATTATATGGGCGGCATCGCGAGCCGGCGTGCGCGCGTGCTCGCGGTGGTCGTCATCTCGCAACTCGTGGGATTGGCCATCCTGCTTGTGCTGCTGCGCGTATTGCCGCCGGCCTTTCCGACGCGCACGGATATCATGTTCGGCGCATTCGCGGGCGTGACCGGCGCGTTTGGCATCGCCTTTCTGTATCGCGGGCTCTCGCGCGGCCGCATGAGCGTCGTCTCGCCGATCACGGCGGTGGTTGCCGCGATCGCCCCGGTCGTCTTCGGACTTTCAACCGGAGAACGACCTTCTGCGCTCGCGCTCGCCGGCGTTGTCATCGCGCTTGTCGCCATCACCCTCGTCACGAGCTCGCCCGGCCACGATGAGCACGGCTCGCCGCTTTCGTTTGCCGGTCCGTGGTGGCGGGAGCCAGGCGTGCTCGACGCATTCATCTCTGGCCTCGCGATCGGCGGCTTCTACATCTTCATCGCGCGGACAAGCCCCGCGTCCGGGCTTTGGCCACTCGTCCCGTCGCGGATCGTGTCGTCGGCGATCTGCCTCGCCGCGGCGCTATCGCTGCGCCATTCGCTGCGACCTGTGCCCGGTTCGTTGCGGTTGATCTTGGCTTCGGGAGTGGTCGACGTCACCGCGAACGCGCTGTACCTGGAAGCAACTCGCTTCGGCTATCTCTCGCTTGTCGCGGTGCTCGCATCGCTTTATCCGGCCAGCACCGTCCTGCTCGCACGCGTACTCCTCAAAGAGCGTTTCACGCCGGCGCAGATGGCAGGCATGGCGTGCGCGGTGGCCGGCATCGCTTGCATCGCCACCGGCCGCTAGTGTCATTAGGAACGCTCGCTTCGTTTCAAGGAGCGCCGTCGGCGCAGGCGAAAGTCGGCTTTTATTCCACCCGCTCGTCTCTTGTTTTCGGGAGCGCCGCCTCGTCATGCAAACTGCACCCACGTTCGCGCTAGCGGACACCATGCGCCGGCTCGGCACCGAGAGCGCTTTCGTCATGCTCGCAAAGGCGCGTGCCCTTGAGGCCGAGGGCCGCAGCATCATCCACCTCGAGATCGGGGAGCCGGATTTCGACACGCCGTCGCATGTCAAAGAAGCCGGCATCGAATCCATCCGCGCTAACCGCACCCACTATACGCCGGCGGCCGGCATCGCAGAACTGCGCGACGCCATCGCCGCCCACGTCAGCCGGACGCGCGGCCTCAACATCACGCGGGATCAAGTCGTCGTCGGGCCGGGCGGCAAGCCGGTCATCGCGATGACGCTGCTCGCACTGCTCAACCCGGGTGACGAAGTCGTCATTCCGGATCCCGCATATCCGGCGTACCGCTCGATCACCACGTATGTCGGGGCCGTGCCCGTCTCGGTGCCGCTGCAGGAGCGGCTCGGCTTCCGATTGGATCCAGCGGACCTCGAGCGCGCGGTCACGGCTAAGACGAAGATCTTGGTCGTCAACTCGCCGCACAATCCAACCGGCGGCATCATGACACCGCAAGATATCGCGGCCATCGCGGAGATCGCGCGCAAACACAACATACTGGTGATCTCCGACGAGATCTATAACCGCCATTCCTACGATGCCGAATTTGCATCATACTACGGCATGAGCGGTTTGCCTGAGCAGTCGATCCTCATCGACGGATTTTCCAAGGCGTGGGCCATGACCGGGTGGCGCTTAGGTTTTGGCGTGTTCCCGAAATATATCGCGGACGCCGTGTGCGCGCTCATGCTCAACACCGTTTCGTGCACCGCCACGTTCGTCCAGGATGCCGGCCTTGCGGCGTTGTCGGGCGACGATCGTCCGGTGCAAGCGATGCGCGAAGAATTTCTGCGGCGCCGCACGCTCTTGGTGGAAGGCCTGCGTAAGATCCCCGGCGTGACGTGCGAGATGCCCGGCGGCGCGTTCTACGTCTTCCCGAACTTTTCGAAGATCGAGCCGGACGACGTGAAGCTCGCGAATCATATCTTGGAGGCGGGCAATGTCGCCGTGCTCGGCGGATCGACGTTCGGCCCGAACGGCCGCGGGTTTATCCGGATGTCGTACGCGAATTCTGAAGCCAACTTGCGCGAGGCGCTCGCCCGCATCACCCGCGCGGTGGCGAACTACAAATCGTAAATATTCTAAATATGTAGGAGGGCAAGCCGTACTAGGGCAAGCATCGCTTGCCCATTTTTTGGGTGAGCGCTGCTCACCCTAGTACAGCGTTGCTCACCCTCCTACAATTACGCGAGCCCCATTGCGCTTTTCACCTCAGCGAGCGTGGCCTGCGCGACAGTACGGGCGCGTTTTGTGCCTTCGAAAAGAATCTCGTCCACGTAGCCGGGGCGTGCGCTTAACTCGCGTAAGCGCTCGCGGATCGGGGCGAGCGCTTCGTTGAGCCGCCCTGCCATGTCGGCTTTGTCCTCGACGCAGCCAAGCTCGCCCGCGCGGCAACGCCGGGCGATTTCGCGCGCGCCGTCGGCGTTGAACGCCTCTTGGAGGAAAAATACCGGGCACGTCTCGGGATGACCAGGATCATTCTTGCGGATCTTGGTGGGATCGGTGTACATCGTCTTGACTTTGGCCAGCGTCTGTTCGGGCGAATCGGACAACATGATGCTATTGTCGTACGACTTGCTCATCTTGCGGCCGTCCGTGCCGGGTACATACGGCGTCTCGGACAAAATGGCTTCCGGTTCGATCAAGACGCTGCCGTAGAGATGATTGAACCGGCGGACGATCTCGCGGCTCAATTCCACGTGCGGCAATTGATCCTGGCCGACGGGTACGCCTTGGCCCTTCATGATGGCGATGTCGACGGTCTGCAGCACCGGGTAGCCGAGGAATCCGTGCGTCGCGATCGCGGTCCCAAGCGCGCTCACTTGGTCCTTGTACGTCGGCACGCGCTCTAACCACGAAACCGGCACGATCATCGACAGGAGCACGTAGAATTCGCTGATCTCGGGCACTTGGGACTGCACGTATATGGTGCACGCATCGGGATCCAGGCCTGCCGCAATCCAACCGGTCACCATTTTCGTGACGTCGGCGGCGATCTCGTCGCTACGCTCGAATTTTGTCGTCAACGCGTGGAGATCGGCGACTTCGAAGAAGCAATCGTGCCGGTGCGAGAGATCGACGAAATTGCGCAGCGCGCCGAGCAGATGACCCACGTGCAGGTCGCCGGTCGGGCGCATTCCCGCCATGATCCGTTTGCGCGCGACCGCCTCGGGTCTTAGAGATGCCTGATCGATCAAGTATGTTCGCTCCGTGCGCCCGACGTGAAAGAATGCGATGTCGCTTGTTTGCTAACTTCGCGCGAACTCCCCGCCATTTAAAACTGAGGGCTGCCGTTTCCGAGCGGCTTCGCCTCGCGCAACGCCGCGGCAACGATGTCGCGCGCACTGCCGATCGCTTCGTGCAGCGACGCACCGCGCGCGCGTTCGGCCGCGATCGCTGCCGCGAGCAAACACCCCGTGCCGCGCATGCTTCGCGCCGATCGCCGGGTGCCGATGTAAACGACGCCGCCCGCGTCTGCAAGGACGTCGTAGCAGATCCGGCCCGTCAGATGTCCACCCTTGACGAGCACCGCGCATCCGGCTTCGCGCGCGATCGCGCGACCTGCTTGCGCCGCCTCCGCAACCGTGCGCACGCGAACGCCGGCAAGTTTCGCCGCCTCGCGCGCATTCGGTGTCACGAGTTCGCAAAGTGTGAATAGTTTTTTCAATGCCGCGATCTCGGGCGGACCGGAGAATTTCCGCCCGCTCGTCGCGGCGAGCACCGGGTCGAGGACGATGGGTGGGCGCCGGCGCAGCGCGCGCAAGAACTTCGCGACCGCTGCGATGCCGTCGGCCGCCGGCAGCAGTCCGATGCGGATCGCGTCCGGTTTCGCTTGTTGCCAGATCGCGCGCAGCTGCGCCGCTATCGAAACAGCCGGTAGTGGGTCCACCCGTATGACCCTCTCGCTGTACTGAGCGCTGACCCCCGCGACCACGAACACGGCGCGCACACCCAATCGCGTGAAAAGCTTCAAATCCAGGCCGATTCCGGCGGCGCCTGTGGGATCGGTCGTGCCGATAGTGCAGACGATCGGCGACTCTTGTTTCACTAGTAAGTAGCACTTGCGGCGGGACACATCAAACGCTTGTTCTCCACATATTCACAGACCCTGTGGATAACCGCTTTTCTTCGCCCCGGGCTTGGTCGCTGACGGAACCGGCGACGGCACGACCGGAGCGGGCGTGCTCGGCCGCATCGGCGCGATCGTCGCGGGTGGCGGCTGGCCCGCGCCCGCGTAAACTGCGCGCAGCAAGCCCCTGAAGTTGTCGAGGTCTTCTTTGAATTGGTCGGGCGCCAACGGCAGCGTCGGAAGCAAGAACCATGAGCCCGATTCGGCTCGAAGCAACGGCGTTCGGATCGCCGGTTTAGTCAGCGCCGCATCGCCGCCCGCCGCATCGCGCGCTTGAGCAAGCGCCGCCCACATCACCGTTTGATTCGGCAACGCGTTGAACGCGTCGAGCGCTCCGAGAGTCGACCCCGGTGCGAATCCATACGCGCCGATCGCCGTGCGACGACCTTGGAGATAACCGGACGGTGTCGCTGCAGCGCCCCATCGCGCCAGTGCTCCGGCGAGACTTTCTATGAGCGACGCTGCGTCGGGCCGTTGCGCCCATGGCGCACCCAACTGGACGCGCAATGTGATCACCCGCGACGTTCCGTCGAACGAGGTCGCGCCTGCATCGCTCGCATCCGCAAGCACGCGCGCGGCGAACGATTCCGGCGGCTGCGATGTCGCAAGTCCATCGAGCGCGCGCGAAGGACCGTCGGCCCAGAAGTACAGCGGCAACGTCGACGTCTTGCCGATTTGCAATCCGTACGTCTGATACGACGACGCCCTCGCTGCGCGCAACGCGGCGACCGATCCGCCCGCTTGGGAGGTCTGAAGAACGCGATCCGAATAGACGGCGAAACGCGCGCCGCGCGCGGCGATGAGCTGTGCGGACGCATCGTCGTACGCGCCAAACGGCGCCAAAAGGCCGCCCCCGCGATGCCTGGCGAGCAGCGAAACGCCCGCAAGGGCATCGTCGATCAGCGCGCTTGCATCGGCCGCGGCGTTGAGCGGAATCACACTCGGGTCGGACAGCGTCTTTCCGCCCGAGTCGACGAGCAGCGGCAAGACCGGCGCCCCGTCGGGGGTCGCGACGAATTCGAGTGCGCCGCGCGCCGCCGCATCGCGGCTATCTTTGTCCGCAGCGCTCACCGCTGCCCGCAAGACATCGTTCGCGGCCTTGAACAGCGCGGCAGTCGCAGCCGGCGGATGTGCGAGGAGAGCGGATGCGCTGTCGGAGCCCGCGTTGGTCAGCCGCGCGGCTGCGTTGAGCGCCGCGGCGCGGCGGAGATCGTCCGTGTTGAAATGCGCCGCGCCGACGGCCGCCAGCCAACGTTGCGCCGAGTTTGTCAGCGCGGCGAGTTCGCGTGCGCCGGCTGTGGATGCTGCCTGCGCGCGAAGCGGCGGCATCGTGGCAAGCAGTGCGACGATGTCGCGCGTCCGCGCATCCGTTCGTTCGCCGGTCGCGAGCAACGCGGCACCGAGCGGATTCGTGTCGGCCAGACTCAGGGCGGCCGCGTACGATGGCGAGAGCGCGATGGCGAAGCGCGCTCCGGCATGCAGATGCAGCGCGCGCGTTGGTGCGCCGATTTCAAACGGAGCGCGCAGCGCGACGTCCATGGCCCGCACGTCCGCCGAAGCGGATTGCGGATCGGCGACCGTCCACAACATCACCACCGTCGCGCGCACCGGCGAGTTCGGCGCGGCCGCCGTCGCAGGCGCGGCCGATAGGCACAAGCACAAGAGGATCGAGAGGAGACGGCGCATCGGCGATGCCTTCATGTAGGCGTGAGCGTGAATGGAAAGAGCCGGACGGCGCCGGCCCTGACTTGAGAACCGTCTTGTCTCGGCTCGCACGTATCTCCTTGATGGTCCGCCGCGCGGCATCGGCGATTTTTGTCTACTGATCTTCGGGGCAAAGCCGGTCGACGATCCGCTGCAGTTCGCCGTCGTCTGCGAAGTGCACGGTGATGGTGCCTCCGCGCGCGCCCATCGCAAGCGCCACTTTCGTGGCCAACGCAAAGCGGAGCCGATTTTCGATCTCGGCCATGTCGGCGGACAGTCCGGCTGCGGCGGTGCCGCCTGTTTTTCGATCGGCGCCTTTGGACTTCGAACGCTGCGGCGCAGCTTGCGCGGCGAGCCGCTCGATCTCGCGCACGCTCAACCCTTCGCGCACCGCGCGTTTGGCGAAATCCTCGGCAAGCTTGTGCGGCATCGCGGCGAGCGACCGGCCGTGGCCGGCGCTGAGCCGCCCGTCGCGAACCATCGCCTGCACCGACTCGGGCAGCGAAAGCAAACGCAACGCGTTCGCGATGGTCGGGCGGCTCTTGCCTAAGCGTTCGGAGAGGATCTCTTGCGTGAAGCCGTGATCGTCGAGGAGCTGGCGATAGCCCGCGGCCTCTTCGATCGCGTTGAGATCTTCGCGTTGCAGATTTTCGAGCAACGCAAGTTCGATCGACGCGCCGTCGCGCACTTCGCGCACGATCGCCGGCATATCTCGCAGGCCCGCCGAGCGGGCTGCGCGCCAGCGCCGTTCGCCGGCCACGATCTCATACTTCGCCGCGCCGCCGCTGAGCGGACGGACCACGATGGGCGACAGCACCCCGTTTGCGCGGATGGATTGGGCGAGCGAATCGAGGGCGGCCGCGTCGAACGCGCGCCGCGGTTGATGCGCGTTTGGCGCGATCTCATCGACCGCGATCATCGTGAGCGACCCCGGCGGCGGAGCACCGTTCTCCCCGCGATTGCCGGGGAAGAACACGTCGAGCCCGCGGCCTAGGCCGCGCTTGATGGTCATCGTGCCAGCACCTCTTCGGCAAGCGCGGCGTAGGCGATCGCGCCGGCGCTTCGGGAATCGAACTCCGTGATGGGTGCGCCGTACGACGGCGCTTCGGACACACGGATGTTGCGCGGAATGCGCGTTGTGAAGACGAGATTCGGGAAGTGCCGCTCCACTTCGTCCACGACCTGCCGCGCAAGATTTGTGCGACCGTCGAACATCGTGACCACGACTCCGTGAATGCTCAGCGTGGGGTTCAAGTGCGCGCGCACCAGCTCGATGACCCGCGTGAGCTGGCCGAGGCCCTCGAGCGCGAAGTATTCGGCTTGCACTGGTATCAAGAGGGCGTCCGCTGCGGTCAATGCGTTGAGGGTGAGCAATCCAAGCGACGGCGGACAATCGATGATGATGAGGTCGAAGTCGTACGCAACGGATGCCAGCGCCGATTTGAGTCGCTGTTCCCGCGAAAGCGCGCTGACAAGCTCGAGTTCGGCGCCGGCGAGATTCAACGTTGCGGGAAGCAGGGTTAGGTTGGGGACCGACGTGGCGTGCAGCGCGTCGCGTACCGTCGCGTTCTTGAGCAGCACGTCGTACATGCACGTCTCGACCTGCGTTTTATCGATGCCGAGGCCGGTGGTGGAGTTGCCTTGCGGATCGATATCCACGAGCAGCACTCGCTTGCCCAGCCTCGCGACGGCGGCGCTGACGTTGACGGCGGTCGTGGTCTTGCCGACGCCGCCTTTTTGGTTGGCGACGGCGAAGATGCGGGCTTTGCTGTGCGTTTGCTGATCGATCACGGTGGCGCCGTCGCAGGCGCTTGCGGTGCGGCAAAAAACGCGCGCACGAGCGCGCGCAACGATTCGCGCTCGTTGAGTGCGGGGTCGTCGAGCACCTGCTCGAGGCAGTGATTCAACGCTTCGCCGACGCGGCGGTCTCCGCTGAACTCCGGCCCGACGAGTTTGAGCTCGCGCATGATCGCGATGATGCCCGCGCCGTCGATCGCAAGATCGGCGATGCCAAACGGCGCGCGCGCCGCGATCGCATCGAGGACGCGGGTCTCGAATCGTTTCGACTGCGCGGGATCGCGTGCCGGCAAGCCGCTCGCGCTGACATCGGCCGCGCGCAGCGCGAAGAGCGGTTCGACTGCGGCAACGCCGACGCGGCGCACGAAACGGCGCACCGCGGCATCGGTGAGCTGATCGTCGGCCGCATACATGTGATGTTTCACCAGATGCGCGACATCGCGCGTGAGGTCGGTGGAAAACCGGAATCGATCGAGGACGGCTTTGGTCATCGCTTCGCCGACGAACTCGTGGCGGTAGAAATGCGGGCCATCCTTTGTCCTCGGCTTTCCCACATCGTGGAATAGTGCCGCCAACCTTAGCTTTGGGTCCTGCTCGATTGCATCGCAACATTTCATATTGTGGAAATACACTGTGAAGCGATGATACTCGTTCTGCTCGATTCCCCAACCTTCCATCAGCTCCGGAATCAGAATGTCCAGTGCACCGCACTCGCGGAGGATCTCGAATCCAATGCTTGGCCGCGCGGCCTTAACGAGCAATTTTGTGAGTTCTTCCGCTACTCGTTCTGCGGCGACGGTCGATACCAAGTGGGCCGCCGCGCGCATTCCGTTCATCGCTCGTTCGGACACCGTAAGATCGAAGCGCGCTGCGAATTGAGCTCCTCGAAGAATCCGAAGTGGATCCTCGACGAAGACCTGGTCTGCCAAGATGTCCAGACGCTTGGCTTCTATATCCGACCGGCCGCCGAACGGATCGATGATCTCGCCGGTCCGTAGATTACGGGCCATCATGTTGATGCGAAAATCGCGGCGCGCCAGGTCGTCTTCCACGGGGATCGACGGATCGTAGTCGACCGCAAAATCCCGGTGATGTGTGCCCGTCGAGCGTTCTCGCCTCGGCAGCGCGATATCGGTGACCATACCGTTCGCTGCGAATTTCACGACGCCGAAGGACGCGCCGACGAGCTCGGCTGAACCGGCTTGGCGAAGTTTGTGGACCAATTCG